>CBFGOU010000700.1:0-2990 GCA_965650445.1 uncultured Oxalobacteraceae bacterium
ATAATAGGCGTTTCGCCCTGCACAAAAAGGTCGTGGGAATTTTCCATCAGATTTTTTCCAGGACTAGTCCGGTTACCGTCAAGCCGGGCCCGAACCCGAGCGACACGATGCGTGTGCCCGCCTCAATTCTCTTGTCTTCCAGAATGCCTTTCAGGATGTGCGGGATCGTTGCCGAGGACATGTTGCCGTTCTCTTGAAAGACCTTTTTGCTGATGGCGACCTGCTCATCCTGCAAGGCCAGCTCGTGTTGAATGTGTTCCACGATTTTCGGCCCGCCCGGATGAATCGCAAACATGAGCGCATGCTTCTCTCGTTCGAAATCGATGCCGATCCTGCGCAGCAGCGCTATGACAAAGGCGCGTACATGGCGTTTGATGACGACCGGCACCATCACCGACAGGGTCATCCGGAACTGGTGCGCGGCAGGCACCCAAGTCATGTCGTCGGCTGAATCGGGCAGCAGGTGCTCGTTGAACGCGAGGATGCGCAGACCACGGAGTCCCTGCTTGCGCGCATAGTCGTCGGTGCAGACCGAATACTTGATGAAGCCATCGGCGAACAGGGTCATCGTGATAATGTTTTCCACGCTCGAATCTTCGATGTTATGGTGCCCCGAGAGCAGCTCCGTGTGAACGATGTCCACACGTTGCCGCGGCGGCGTTGCCGAAAAATGCGAGGAGGCCAGAAAGCCGTGCGCCATCTTGATGGCCGGGAATGCGCCGTAACAGCCCATGTGATAACTGTGGGTGACCGTGGTGTCGAACCACTCTTTCTGCGCGACCATGCGCTCGACAGGACTCGGCGCGAGATAGCCGGAACAGGTCACGTGGATCAGGTCATCCGGTGCGGTTGCGACGCCGCCGTACATGTCGGTCAGGCAGTCGCCGACAATTTTTCCATAACTGGCGTGACGTTCCTTGATGTCCGCCCCTTTGGTGTCATTGGAATCGGCATACAAGCGCAGGTGCTTGTGCTCCGGCTCCGCCAGCACCAGCTCGCCATCGGAGAAACGAATATCCCTGAGGCGCGGAAAAAGCACCAATTGCCGGCGATTGATCTGGTCGGCCGACACCGCGTATTTTGCAAATTTCGCGCGCATCTCGTGCAGCGCCCCGCGCATGCCTTCCTTGCTCTGAATGTTGTGGCTCTTGCAGTATCCCCGGGCCAGGCCATAGGCGGAAATTTCCAATGCAATGCGCTGGCCCACGGGTTTGGCGATCCGCGCCGGCCGGAAGTCAACGAGGACGGGATTGAGGGTAGTGCTCATCTGAAACGCTCCTTCTTTGATATAGGGGACGTCATCGGCCCGGATCGGGGCCGACGGCGATTTGCCCCGTTATTGGCCGCGGCGCAGCATGGCAATTTGCCGGATACTCGACGAAATGACGAGTTCAGGTTTGCCGCGTGCACCGCGCGCCAGTTCTTCGAAAAAATGGCGCCGCCCGATCTCAGCGGGTATGGGCCGGATCGACCGTGCCGCGTATTGCTTGCGCAATTCATCGCTGACCATGCCGGCATCCCACGGTCCCCAGTTGATTGAGACGGCATGCACCTGCGGCCAGCTGTGACTGAGGCGGCCGGCCAACTTGTTCAATACCTCGTTGGCGGCGCTGTAATCGCATTGGCCGACGTTGCCGAAGCGACCGGCGACCGAGGAAAAGAATGCGATGAACTTCAGGCTCGAACTCTGCAATTTTTTTGCCAGCACGAGTGCCGGCGCCACTTTGGTGTCGAACACGGCATCGAAGGATTCGACGGATTTGTCGCCGATCAGCTTGTCACCGATCACGCCGGCGCCATGCAGTACGCCATCGATGCGTCCCCAGCGCGCGTATATGTCGTCGATCAGGTTTTCAAAACCGGCCGCATCGCGCACATCCAGACAGTGGTATTCGACCTCGGCCGCGGTGGCCCGCATGGCGGCCAGATTGGCCTTGATCTGGCGGTTCTTCAGAATCCGTTTGAGCGCGCTGTCGACTTGCGCCGGCGTCACCTTGCCGTGCCGGGCGCGCATCTCCCGGATCAGGAATTGTTTCAATTCAGCCGCATCTGTCATGCTGCGAATCGGTTCCGCTTCTTCCTCGGGCAGCGCACTGCGTCCGACCACCACCAGCCGCGGACGATACTTCTCGGCCAACATGCGGGTAATGTCGGCCGTAATGCCATAGGCGCCACCGGTGACCAGAAGGACTGCACCAGCGTCCAGCGTCAAGGTGGACAGGTCATGGCTGGCGAGGCCGTTGGATGCCAGGCCGATCCTCCAGCGCCCCTGCGCCGTGTATCCGACCTCGACATCCGGATCCGCACTGCGCATCTCCGTCAATACCTGCGCCGCCAGCCAGTCGGCATCCAGCCCGGGCGCGGCATCGATGCACTTGACCCGCAACGCCGGCCACTCCCGTGCGACCGACTTGGCGACGCCCAATGTACCCGCGCTGCCGACTGGAAAGGCGCGCGAGCGGCTGAGCCCGAATTGTCCGTCGAAGGACGTCACGTTGATCAGCCATCCGGCGCCAGCGCGGGCGCTGGACTTCAAGTCCGGTTCCAATACCTTCAACAATAGAGACAAGGCACGCGCATCGTTGCGTTGTTCGTCCAGCAGCGTGTCGCTCTCTTCAGCGGCGCCCATGAGGTTGATCACGATGCCGGCCGGCTCATCGGAAGCGGCCAGCAGGTCGCGTAGTTGCTGAACGGATTGAAGCGAAGAAAAATCGACTTCGTAGCGGTGTTCATCCAAGGCGCGCGTCGCCGTGCCGGGGATGAGCTGGCGCACGCAATGGCCTCGGCTCGCAAACGCCGTATGAAAGGCGGTGCAGAGACTCGACACCGCACCGATCAGCAGGATCGGAGAGCGTATCGGCAAGTCGGTTGCTGCTGCGTCGGCGTCAACCTGTGCAGCAATCGCCTGGACCACGTAGCACTGGACCGGATCGGCCTGGCTTGCAGTGTCGTTCGACTCCACCCTCTCACTGCGCGTAGAGAGTGGAGTC
>CBFGOU010000701.1:0-2987 GCA_965650445.1 uncultured Oxalobacteraceae bacterium
TTGTTCTCGCACTTCGGCCTGGGCGGCGCGCTCGGCGGCGCCCTCGGTTCGATCCTGATGATCGCGCTGCTGGTCATGGCGGGCCTGTTCATTTTCCGCATGTTCAAGCGCAAGGACACTCCGGCCAACTCCTCGTTCTCGGGCTTCAACCAGAACCCCGTGCCGGTTGGCGCCACCCCCGAAATCGGCTCCGGCCTGCAAAAGCCGGCCGCGTTCGCGCCAGCCCAGCAGAGCGCCTTCAACCAGAGCGCACCGGCCGATGCCGGCACCTGGGCCATGCCGCCCGACTTCGACAGCGCCGCCTTCCTGCGCCAGGCCAAGTCGAGCTTCATCCGCATGCAAGCCGCGTGGGACAAGGGCGACGTCAATGACCTGCGTGAATTCACCACGCCGGAAGTATTCGCCGAACTGAGCATGCAGATCCGCGAGCGCGGCGCCGCCACCGACTTCACCGACGTGGTAACGATCGACGCCGAAATGCAGGGTGTGGAAACCACCGGGCGCGATCATCTGGCCAGCGTGAAGTTCAACGGCATGATCAAGCCGGCCCCCGATGCGCCGGCCCAGCCGTTCGCGGAAGTGTGGAACATGTCCAAGCCGCTCGACGGCAGCACCGGCTGGGTGCTGGCAGGTATTCAGCAGCTTGCTTAAGGTGGGGGCGGCGTACGGCCTTGCGTCGCCTTCTTGGATTTCCTCTCGGCTTGCGCTTTCAAGGCCTCCTCTGATTTGTCGATCCACTGGGTTTGCACAGAAAATCCGCAGGCTCCAAAACGGATTGCGACATTGCCCAACATGGCAGCGATGCGATCGCCATATTCGCTATAGCGACCAGAATCATTATTGATGTAGAAGACCGGACCGGGAGCCTTCTCGCTAGGCTTTCCGAAGCGAAGCTCGCCACCGATCCGAGCCTCGGGTTCCCGGAGGCCACCCACCAGCGTTGGATGGCCCCAGCCCAGTTTCTCGCCCCTAGGGTGTTTGCTTTTTGCTAGCATCAGTTGCCCGTTCCGGGAAATGTTCCACTTGTAGACGGCCCCGATTCGCAATTCTTTACGGACTTCTTGCAGGCGAACGGACAGTTCCGGGGTTAATGTTGGATTGACGATGATACGCCCGGGGTGGATGAGCACCATCCCGTCCTGCGGGTTACGTTCCGCGGGTTGGATGCCGGATGCTTTTTTAGACTTGGCCCGTGGCGGACGAGCCGAACCATACGTCACATCGAGATCGGGGGGCGGGCGCATGCGCTGCGCGCTCCAGTCCGGAAATCCGTTGACGGCGCGCGACCTGTCGGCGGCTACCAGTGTGGCCGGGACGCTCTGTGACCGGTGCCGGTTGGCTTGATCGTCGGCACGCGTGTCCTGCATTGTCTGCTTGCTCCGCCAGGAGGCAATGCCCTGTATATGAACTCGACGTTTTGCAGTTGCTCCACGCGCTTGCACTGGCAAGGCAGGCGCGTCCGCAGTGGGTGGGGGATCGTTGTGGGTGGTGAGGTAATCCGTTGCTCTCGACGTATTTGCAAGGATATTTTTTGTTAACGGCATCTTTTGAAATCTCGCAAGGGTATGTTAGGACGTGCTCATATAGAGTGGTATGGGATGGGCAAATAGTTCCAGCTGGTTTGCAATCCGCCAGTGAAGGGGAGGGCTGCGTCAGTCGGAAATCCCGGCTGCAAACTGGTAAGATCGACAGCGCCCGAATTTCCGGGCGGTTTTGTTTGCTAGAGCCTAAAGAGATGCTCCTCACGACTTCACCCTTGAGTACCCCCGCCATCGCGGCCATCAACCACCTGCTGGCGCAGGAAGCCTGGGCGCGGGATGCGCTGGCGCGTCACGCCGGCAAGCAAGCTTGCATCGATGCCAGCGGCTTTGCCGTGCGCATGTGCGTGGCGCGCGACGGCATGCTCGAAGCGGGCAGCGCCGGCACGACCGCCAACGTGACGATTCGCGTGCAGCTGGCCGATTTGCCATTGATTGTGCAGAATCGCGAGCGCGCGTTCTCATACGTTAAGATCGAGGGCGATGCCGAGTTCGCCAACACGATTTCCCAGTTGAGCAAGGGCTTGCGCTGGGAAGCCGAGTTCGACCTGGAACGCCTGATCGGTCCGATCGCCGCGCGCCGCCTGGTCGGTGGCGTGCGCAGCGCCGCCGATGCGCTGCGCACCGGCCAGCGCAAGGCGGCCGAAAACCTGGCCGAATTCTTGACCGAAGAACAGCCGCTGCTGGTGCGCCCGCCCCAGCTCGAGCAGTTCGGCAGCGACGTGAGCCGCTTGCGCGACGATGTCGAGCGCGCCGCCAAGCGCATCGCGCGCCTGGAACAATTGCTGAATCCGCCAACGCAGACGGCGGGTGCAGCCGGCCAACAACCTTTGGACCTTTGATGATATTGAAATTTCTGCGCCTGCTGAAAATCTTGCGCGTAGCGGTCAAATACGGACTCGATGAAATCGCCATTTCCGGCCTCAAGGTACCGCGCACCGCCAAACTGATCGATACCGTGATTTTCTGGCGCGACCTGTCCGCCCCGCGCGGCGAACGCCTGCGCCGCGCGCTCGAAGAGCTGGGTCCGATCTTCGTCAAGTTCGGCCAGGTGCTCTCGACCCGGCGCGACCTGATGCCGCCCGATATCGCCGACGAGCTGGCGCGCCTGCAAGACCGCGTGCCGCCTTTCGACACCGCCCTGGCCATCGCCCAGATCCAGCGCTCCCTGCATGCCCACCCGGACGAACTGTTCGCCAGTTTCGACCGCACCCCCGTGGCGTCCGCCTCGATCGCCCAGGTCCACTTCGCCACCCTGCGCGACGGCAAGGAAGTCGCCGTCAAGGTGCTGCGCCCCGGCATGAAAAAGCTGATCGACGAAGACGTGGCCCTGATGCACATCGCCGCCGAATGGACCAACCGCGTATGGGCCGAGAGCAAGCGCTTGAAGCCGCGCGAAGTGGTGGCGGAATTCGACAAATACCTGCACGACGAACTCGACCTGATGCG
>CBFGOU010000702.1:0-2984 GCA_965650445.1 uncultured Oxalobacteraceae bacterium
ATACCTAAAGCCTTCCACCGCACTGCGCCGCAAGCCGAGCTTGCCGGCGCTGACGGGCTTTTTCTTCGACCCTTTTAGATTGAGACTCTGATGCCACTGCCAAAACTCCCTACCAAGCCAGCCACGCTGCTGCTGGCGGAAGATTATCCCAAGGCTGAGCCGGGCAAGCCGGTGATCAAAGCGGTCGCCGCAGCCAAACCAAAACTGGCGGCCGTGCCGGCGCCGGCGAAAAAGGCAAGCCGCGCCAAGGCGGCGCCTGCGCCCGCGCCTGTGCCCGCCGCCAAGCCGGTGCGCGCCAAAAAAACCGAAGCGCGCGCCGAAGCGCCCTCCACCACCAAACACAAGCAGGTCGATCCCGCACCGAAATCGAACGCCTCGCGCCAGGCCGACCAAAGCGGCCAGCTCAAGATGTTCGTGCTCGACACCAACGTGCTGATGCACGACCCGACCTCGCTGTTCCGTTTCGAGGAACACGATGTGTATCTGCCGATGATGACCCTGGAAGAACTGGACGACCACAAGAAGGGCATGTCGGAAGTGGCGCGCAACGCCCGCCAGGTCTCGCGCACGCTCGATGCGCTGGTCGGCAATATCGACGACGGCGGCATCGAGGCGGGCATTCCGCTGGCCAAGCTGGGCAACAAGGATGCCAAGGGCCGCCTGTTCTTCCAGACCCGCCTGCAAAACGGCCCTACCCTGCCGGAAGGCTTGCCGGTCGGCAAGGCCGACAACCAGATCCTGGGCGTAGTGCGCAACCTGGAAGCCGAATACCCTGGCCGCGCCATCGTGCTGGTGTCGAAAGACATCAATATGCGCATCAAGGCCAAGGCGCTGGGCTTGCCTGCCGAGGATTATTTCAACGACCACGTGCTGGAAGACTCGGACCTGCTGTATTCGGGCATCGTGCAATTGCCGGACGATTTCTGGAACAAGCACGGCAAGGACATGGAATCCTGGCAGGAAAACAAGAACGGCTACTCGTCGACGTTTTACCGCGTCACCGGACCGACCGTGCCGAGCCTGCTGGTGAACCAGTTCGTGTATCTGGAGCCGAAGAATGGCGAGGCCTCGTTCTATGGCCAGGTCAAGCAGATCAACGGCAAGACCGCCGTGCTGCAAACCCTGCGCGACTTTAGCCACAGCAAGAACAGCGTGTGGGGCGTGACTTCGCGTAACCGCGAACAGAACTTCGCGCTGAACCTGCTGATGAATCCGGAATGCGACTTCGTCACCCTGCTCGGCCAGGCCGGTACCGGCAAGACCCTGCTGGCCCTGGCGGCCGGGCTGGCCCAGGTGCTCGAGACCAAGCTGTACAACGAGATCATCGTCACCCGCGTCACGGTGCCGGTGGGCGAAGACATCGGCTTCCTGCCGGGTACCGAGGAAGAAAAGATGTCGCCCTGGATGGGCGCCTTCGACGACAACCTCGAAGTGCTCAACAAGTCCGACAGCGACGGCGGCGAATGGGGGCGCGCGGCAACGCAGGATCTGATCCGCTCGCGCATCAAGATCAAGTCGCTCAACTTCATGCGCGGCCGCACCTTCGTGAACAAGTTCCTGATCATCGACGAAGCGCAAAACCTGACGCCCAAGCAGATCAAGACCCTGGTCACGCGCGCCGGTCCCGGCACCAAGATCCTATGCCTTGGCAATATCGCCCAGATCGACACGCCATACCTGACCGAAGGTTCGAGCGGCCTGACCTATGTGGTCGACCGCTTCAAGGGCTGGTCGCACAGCGGCCACGTCACCCTGGCGCGCGGCGAACGCTCGCGCCTGGCGGACCACGCCAGCGAAGTACTGTAAGCGACTGGACGCAAAAAAACCCGGTGCGCCGCAAGGCGCACCGGGTTTTTTTTCGTCCACTCGCCCCCCGCAGGCTTGCCTACATTACCGCACTTCGCAGTCGACCGCGTCAGTCTTGATCCCCGAGGCCGCGCTGCCGTTGACCGGAGTATTGATGGTAAACACCGGCGGCGGAGAAAATTTCAGACCCGGATTGGGCGGCACGATCACCGGCGGCATCACCTGGCTCGGAGTGAAGCCGAACTGGCCGGCGCTGAAGTTCTGGGTCCCGGCGGGATTTTTCAGCACGATGAGCCCATCGAGCACATTCACGTGCAAGCCCGGCGCCAGATTCGGCGCTGGCTGGCCCGGCAACCCGGGCGTGACGAACTGCGCCACGAACGTGGTGCCACGGATGCCGATGGTGGCGGCCGGCGTCTTCAGCTCGAACTTCTCGCGGTTGCGCTTGCCCAGCAGGCCGGTGATCGAGCGCAAGCCGCCCTTGACCAGGCTGAAGCTGGCGCTGTCGCCTTCGGGCCGCGCGGCATCGTAGGCGAAAGCCTCGATCTTGAACGTGGTTCCCGGACGCAGGGTGATTTCGCTGTGGTCGATGAAGCGGATCTGGGCGTAGGTATTCTTTTCCGCCACCAGGGTGTCGCCCTGCTCGACTTCGGACTTCACGGCCAGCACCTTGACGCTGCCGTCGGCCTTGCGCGCCATCAGCGGCCCGCTCAGGTTGACGATGCTTCCCGCCACTTGGGCGGCCCAGGCCAGGCTGGTGTGCACACCCACCAGCAGCGCCAGCGCAAACTTAATTGCAATACGTTTTTTTGACGAGTTTTTCACTCTTGGCTCCTTCTGTCTTGCTGTCGCC
This sequence comes from uncultured Oxalobacteraceae bacterium, assembly GCA_965650445.1. Lineage (GTDB taxonomy): Bacteria > Pseudomonadota > Gammaproteobacteria > Burkholderiales > Burkholderiaceae_D > Telluria_A. The sequence continues at coordinate 2,660 of CBFGOU010000702.1, forward strand.
GGCAATGGCCGCGGGCGCCTCTTTTTTGACCGGTTCAGTACTGCCACCACCCGTCGCGGCGGATTTGGGTTCCACCGCGCGGGTGCTCGCCTGGTTGATGGCCACGACAACATTGTTGACCGCCTTGTCAACCGGCGATTGCGGCTCGGCGCTGGTCGGCGGCACCACCACCACGCATCCGGCCGCAGTTGGATTGGCCACGCAGGCCGATACCGGCGGCAACACGACGGTGCAGCCTTGCAGCGTCGGGGTCGCCACGCACTGCGCCAGGGTCGGCAATACCACCGAGCAGCCAGCCGTGGCAGGCGCGCCGATGCAGGCACTG
>CBFGOU010000703.1:0-2981 GCA_965650445.1 uncultured Oxalobacteraceae bacterium
TGAGGGATTGGCGGCCGATCCGCCCGAAGCCGTTGATGCCGACGCGCACTGCCATCTCTGCTGCTCCTCCGTGGTCACGGGGCGCCACGACGGGACCCCGACGTTGAGTCCGGAATCGACGTCGGCGCGCGGCGGATCGGGGCGGGCCCAGGTGCGCACCGTCACGTCGCTCAGCTTGCGCAGCGATTCGACCTTATCTTCCGGCAAGCCGATCACGATCTCCTTGTCGCCCGCCTTGGCCACGTTGACCACGGGCGTGCCCGGCGCGACCACCTGGCCGACGTCGGCGTTCACCGCCGTCACGACCCCGTCCACGTCGGCCACCAGAGCCGCGTAATTGGCCTGGTTGGACTGGCCGAAGTAGGCGGCCTGGGCGGCGTCGACGTTGGCCTGCGCCGCATTCCACGCCGCCATTTTCTCGTCCAGCACCGCCTGGCTGACGAAATTCTTGATGCGCAATTCCTGATAGCGCTTCAGTTCCGCCTTGGCCAGGTCGCGCGTGGTTTCGACCGCGCGCAGCGACGCTTTGGACTGCGCCTGCGACAGCTTCAAATCCTGCGGGTCCAGGCGCATCAGCACCTGGCCGCGCTTGACGACGGTGCCGGGATCGACCAGCCGAGCGGCAATCTTGCCGCCAACGCGAAAGCCCAGGCGCGATTCGACCCGGGCCTTGACTTCACCGGAAAACTCGGCGTTCACGTCGACATTGCTGGCACTGACGACCAGCGCGCGCACCGGACGGATGTCCTCGACTTTGGGCGGCGTTTTGGAGCAGGCGGCCAGCACTGCGGACAGCGACAGCAGCAGCGCCACCTGGATGGCGCGGGGGGAATGAGGGGCGAACACAGAGTTTTCCTTTACTATGCAAGAACGGGAGTCAGGCAATGTTTCCATTTTGAGCACTTCTGATGGTACTACCTGACGGCCCGGTGAGGCTAACTGACTTCTCGGTTAGTAATTATAATATCGCAAGATTCATTTGCAAATGACTTCCGCGTCATTTATTTTTTCATGCCTGTCGACCACTACGAAAACTTCCCCGTCGCGTCCTTCCTGCTGCCACGCCGCCTGGTGCCGGCGGTCGAAGCCATTTACGCCTTCGCCCGCAGCGCCGACGACCTGGCCGACGAAGGCGATGCCAGCCCCGCCGAACGGCTTGACGCGCTCACGCGCTACGAAGCTGCCCTGACGGCCATTGAGCGGGGCGAGGCCCAGGCCGATCCGATCTTCGAGCGTTTGCGCGGTGTAATCGTTCAATACAACTTGCCGCTGCAACCGTTTTTCGACCTGCTCTCTGCGTTCAAACAAGATGTGACGACCAAGCGCTACGCGCAATTCGGCCAGCTGCTCGACTATTGCCGGCGCTCGGCCAACCCGGTCGGGCTGCTGATGCTGACCTTGTACGGCGCCGCCGACGCCGAATCGGTCGCCCAGTCCGACGCGATCTGTTCGGCCCTGCAGATCATCAATTTCCTGCAGGATGTGGCGATCGACCGCGAAAAAGACCGCATTTACATTCCGATGACTGACCTGGAACGCTTCGGCGTCCTGCCCGAACAACTGGACCGCGCCGACGCCGGCCCGGCCTGGCGTTCGCTGATGGCCTTCGAGGTCAAGCGGGCGCGCGCCATGATGCTGGACGGGGCCCCGCTGGCCAAACGCCTGCCGGGCCGGATCGGCTGGGAACTGCGCCTGGTGATCCAGGGCGGGCTGCGCATTCTCGAGCTGATCGAGACGGCGGCATACGACGTGTTTCGCCACCGCCCCGTGCTGGCGGGCCACGACTGGCTGGTGATCGGCTGGCGCGCCCTGCGCATGTAAGAGGCCGTTTCAAAATGGGCATGGCGTTGTTGCAGCTCCTTGCCGTGCAGGCGCACTGTCTGCGTCGCTGCGCCTGGCCATGCCCATTTTGGAGACCGCCTCCAAGCCAAACAAGCGCTGAGCTGCACGGCCATATAGAATAGCGGCTTTGCATCGCCCACCCTTGCATTTCTGACCATGTCTCCCGACGAATACTGCCAAGAAAAAACCGTTCAGAGCGGCTCCAGTTTTTATTACAGCTTTCTGTTCCTGCCGCCGGAACGGCGCCGGGCCATTACCGCGCTATATGCCTTTTGCCGCGAAGTGGACGACACGGTGGACGAATGCACCGACCAGTCGATCGCCCGCATCAAGCTGGCGTGGTGGCGCAATGAGGTCAGCAATACCTACGCCGGCAAACCCGAGCATCCGGTCATGAAAGCGCTGCAGCCGCATATCGCGCCGTATCAGCTGCAGCAACAGCATCTGCAAGCCATCATCGACGGCATGGAGATGGATCTCGACCAGACCCGCTATCTCGATTATCCGGCGCTGCAGCGCTATTGCTGGCACGTGGCCAGCGTGGTCGGCATTCTGTCGGCCAGTATTTTCGGCTTCACCGATCCGAATACCCTGGTCTATGCCGAAAAACTCGGGCTGGCATTCCAGCTGACCAATATCATCCGCGATGTCGGCGAAGATGCGCGCAAGGGCCGTATTTATTTGCCCATCAATGAACTGCAGCAATTCAATGTCACCGCCGCCGACCTGCTCAATGCGCGTCACAGCGAGCGCTTCGAAAACCTGATGCGCTTTCAGGTCGAGCGCGCCAAGACGATTTACGACGAAGCCTTTGCCCTGCTGCCGAAGCAGGACCGCCGCCCCCAGCGCCCAGGCCTGATGATGGCGGCCATTTACCGCACCGTGCTCGACGAAATCGAACGCGACCGCTTCCAGGTCCTCAATCAGCGCATTTCACTGACGCCGCTGCGCAAGCTGTGGCTGGCGTGGAAAACCTATGTGCGTGGCTGATTTCGCGCCATGCCGGCCGTGAAGCACGTCGCCGTCGTCGGTGGCGGCTGGGCCGGTTGCGCCGCGGCGGTTGCGCTGGTGCGCGCCGGCCATCACGTCACGCTGCTCGAAGCGGCGCGCACGCTGGGCGGACGCGCGCGCAGCGTGCA
>CBFGOU010000704.1:0-2977 GCA_965650445.1 uncultured Oxalobacteraceae bacterium
CTCGGCGCCACCGTCGTCAACCGGGCCTGGAACCAGGCTTTTTTCGGGGTGGGCGAGAGCGACCACCTGGTCTCGGGCAACCCGCGCTATGCACCGGGCGGCGGCGTCAAGGACGTGTTCGTCGGAGCGCGCTGGAACTGGGCCTTGTCGCCCGCCTGGATGCTCACCACTGGCGCGCGCGTGGCGCGCCTGTCGGGCGACGCGCGGCGCAGCCCGCTGGCCGAACGTCCCACCCAAACCTCGATTTCCACCGGCCTGGCTTACCGCTTCTGATCATGAGACTCGCGCGCCCCTTCCTTGCGTTCTGCGTTGTGCTGCTGACGGCAGCGGGCGCCGCTGCGCAGGCGCGCGACGGCGCTTGGGTCAGCTATCGCGATGCCTACCGCGCCATGGTGGTGTTCGACAAGTATGGCAAGCCGAAGAATCTGATCCAGAGCCATTTGCAGGTCGTGCCGAGGGAAAAGGGCGTGACGCTCGACGGCATACAGCTGACCCTGCAAGGCAAGGCCAACGAACTGAGTCTGCCGCTGGATGGGGCAGGGCGCGCCGTGTTTCCGCTGCTCAAGGCGGCCTATGACGACAACGCCAGTCTGGTGCTCAACCGCAAGCCTGGCGACTACAGCTTCCGCCGCCGCGTCTCGATCGCCATCCGGCCCGACGGGGTGTACGACAGCGCCGACCTGCGCGCCGCCTGCGAGCAGGTGCTGGAATTCGAACGTGATGCCGGGACCGGCGCGGCGGGGCGCCGCTGTGTCGGGGTGCGCTTCGCCTTTGCGCGCGGGCAGGGCGAGCCGGGGCTGCGGCTGCGCCAGGCGGACGGCGTACTCAAGCCGCTGGCGGCGCTGGACGGGGCCGCCTTTCCGGGCGACCCCAACGACAATTACAGGGTGGTGAATCTGCGATTCGGCGACGCCGGCCAGGTGCTGACCCATGCCGTGCCGGTCGCCATTGCGGCGCTGATCGAATAATTACTCGTCGATCGCTTTCAGGAAGGAAATCGACGGCGCGAAGAAGTACTCGCCACCGCGCAAGTTGACGAAGCCGGAGAAATCGAAAGGTTCGGTCATCGATTCGCCGTACTGCCTGGGATAACGCTGGCCGTGCGGACCGGCGCCCTGGCCGATGAGCGGATCGATGCCGGTGCCCGGATGCGGAAAGTCGCGCGCGTTGGCCCAGTATTGCTGCGTGGTTTCGAACTGGCGTGCCAGGTCGGCCTGGTAGGCCATGAACAGCAGGCCGACCCCCGCGCTGGGTTTGTTCTCGATGCCGTCGCTGTTGGGTTCGTCGCTGCGGCAGCCGTAGGGGATGCCGCGCCGCGCCATCAGGGCCGCTTTGCTGCCCGCCACATCGCGCGGATTGACTTTGCGCACGTGGCCGGCGAACGGGCATTTCATGCCCTCCGCATCGGCGGCGTAATTGAAGTTATTGGGCACGCCGCCGTCGGCCGGCGTCACCGGCGCCTCGTCGTCGTGCAAGGTTACCGGGGTGCCGTTCTCGAAGCGGCCCACCACCGAGGCGCCCGCGCGTTCGCCGGCATTGTCCATCACTTCGGCGAGCTGCACCTCGCGGCGCTTGAAGCCGCGCACGTTCTGTTCCAGCTTGCGGAACACGAAATAGCTGCCGCAGCTGTGCTCGCCCTTGCCGCCGGGGCATTTCACCAGCAGCTGGCTGAGTGGAATCGACGGGTTCCACTGGTCGATTCCGCCCTCGGCACTTTCCTGATCGACATCTTCCTGCAGCGCCAGCGGCTGGCTGCGTCCATCCACGTAACCGAAGTGTTCGATGCCGTTGCCGTCGTCGTTGAACAGGGCGCGCCCGGTTTCGCTGCCGATCAGGCGCACCGCGCCGCCGGTCAGGGCGATGCGGGTCTGGTAAGCCATCAGCCAGGCCAGCTGTTCTTCTTCGCTGTCGACGCCGGCGATCACCATCGCATGCGCCTCGGCGGCCAAGTGCTGGTCCCAGGTGCTCACAGGCGGGTCGGACAGCTTGCGCGTGCGCATGCCGGCGCAAAAGGCGGGATCGTCCGGCATCGCCGCCTGCCTGCCCAGTGCCTCATAGCCCTTGGCGCTCAGGAACACCGTGGAAAATGGCGCCATCGACATGCCGGTGGCCTTGAAGAGCGTGGCGCCGGTCAATTGCTGCAGTGCCGTAGTGGCTTCGCAGCCGAGCTCGTGCATAAACTCGCGCGCACCCGCCTGCTGCTGCGGATCGAAGGCCAGCAAGAGATGGATGGTGAAGTGGCGCCCATGCCCCTTGAGGATATTGCCCTGCAGGTCGTTGAGCATGGCCAGCTCGGCGTTCGTGTCGGCGCTGCGGACGGCCAGCGAGCGGGTCCAGGAAAGCGTTTGTTGAAGATTCAGGGTCATGATGAGGCCTTCAATGTGAACTCGTGAAGTCCTATCATCGGAAAACGGACAGTCAGCGCTTTAATTCATGTCAGGAAACATTAAAGTTCCGAAAGCCAGTCAGGCCCAGGCAGACGGGGAGAACAGGTAACCTTCGCCCCATACAGTCTTGATTTTTTCCGAGTCGGCGTCGTCGAATTTACGGCGCAGCTTGGAAATGCAATTGTCGATACTGCGGTCCATCCCATCGAATTCGATGCCGCGCATTTTTTTCAGAATCGCGTCACGGGACAACACCTTGCCGGCCGATTCGGCCAGTACGAGCAGCAGTTTATACTCGGTATTGCTTAAAATGCAAACGTTGTCACGCCAAGTGACGCTGCGATCGCTGGTGGCGATCATTAATTCTCCAAATACCAACACTCCGGCGTCCGCCGGCGCCTTGGCGCTGGCGCGGCGCATCAAGGCGCGCAGGCGCGCCAGCAGCACGCGCGGCTGCACCGGCTTGTTGACGAAGTCGTCCGCGCCCTGTTCCAGCACCGACACTTCATCGTAGGAATCCTCGCGCGCCGTCAGGATCAGGATCGGCACCTCGGCCACCGCGCGGATCTGGCGGCACACCACCACCCCGT
>CBFGOU010000705.1:0-2969 GCA_965650445.1 uncultured Oxalobacteraceae bacterium
TTTCGCGCGCCAGCGCGGCGCCCAGGGCGGCCCGGTCGAGCGGTTCCGCGGCCAGCGCATCGAGCGCCTCGACGCGGCCGGGCACGGCATTGGCCCAGCGTTGGTAAAAGCGCGAGGCGGCGGTCGGGGAAGCTGGCTTCATGGATTGTAAGGATGAGTTAAAGTGCGGGCTCAGGAATGCCCGGATAGGTTAGAATTGCCGCGCGATCCGGTACGGGTCAGGACGATGGTAAGGTAGGCAGAGGAAATTGTGCAAGCGCTCTCCTGAATGCAAGCGCTCTGCGACATGACGAACTATCGGTTGGCAAGACCTTCACGATCCCTATTATTAGCGCATTGATGCACACCCCGGAAACTGACAACGCTGCGCACCTGCCCATCGGCGAGCGCTGGCGGCGGCTCAAGGCCGCGTATCGGGTGTGTAACCTGGCGACGCATCACGTGCTGGGTTTTACCGTCAAGCTGGCGCTGCTGCTGTACTTCGCCTTCGCCATCACTTTCCTGCTGCTGCGCTACGCCGTGCTGCCGCATATCGACTATTACAAAGCCAGTATCGAGCGCCTGGCCGGGCGCGCGCTCGGCAGCCAGGTCTCGATTGCGCGCATTTATGCTTCGTGGCATGGGCTGCAGCCCAATCTGTTCCTGGGCGACGTGGTGCTGCGCGACAAGCAGGGGCGCCAAGTGCTGAGCCTGCCGAGCGTGTCGGCCACCCTGTCGTGGTGGAGCGTGGCGACGGCGCAGGCGCGCTTTTCTTCGCTGGAAATCATCCGCCCCGATCTGGACGTGCGCCGCACCGCCGACGGCAAGCTGTACGTGGCCGGCATGGCCATGCAGGACCAGCCGGGCGGCGGCGATGGCGACTGGGTCTTCAAGCAGCACGAGATTGTCATTCGCGAAGGCAAGATTCACTGGACCGACCAGCTGCGCGGCGCACCCGAGCTGGCGCTGGACAACGTCAACATGGTGCTGCTGAACCGCTGGCACCACCATCAATTCGCCTTGCGCGCGACCCCGCCGGCCAGCCTGTCCGGGCCGGTCGATGTGCGCGCCGACTTTACCCATCCGCACTTCGCCGACCGCATCGCCAACGCCGCGCTGTGGAAGGGCGAGCTGTACGCCGACGTGGCCGACACCGACCTGCAAGCGTGGAAGCATTACCTCGATTACCCGTTCCAATTAACTAGCGGCAATGGCTCAGTGCGCGCCTGGCTGCGCCTGGACCGTGCGCGGCTGGAAGGCTTCACCGCCGACGTCGGCCTGGCGGGCGTGAGCGTGCGGCTGGGCCGCAGCTTGCCGCAGCTGGACCTGGCGCGCGTGCGCGGGCGCGTCTCGGCGTTCGAACCGCGTTCGCCCGGGCGGCGCGAAGGCCAGCCGGCCTTCGGCGCCAGCGGCCACACCATCACCCTGACCGACTTCAGCCTCGTCACGGCCGACGGCCTGACCCTCAAGCCGACCACCGTGACCGAGGTCTACACGCCGGCCACCGCCAAGGCGCTGGAAAAGATCGCGGTCAGCGCGCGCGAGCTGGACCTGGAAACGCTGGCGCAGCTGGCCGAACAATTGCCGCTCAAGCCGCCCCAGCGCGCGCTGCTGGCCGACTTCGCCCCGCGCGGCAAACTCAGCGACCTGTCCGCCGAATGGCAGGGCAAGTATCCGGCCATCGCCGCCTACAAGGTGCGCGCGCGGCTGGACGGGCTCGGCATCAAGCCGCAGGCGGCCCGCCTGGCCCAGCCGAAAACCGCCACCAGTGCGGCCACGGCGGCGCTGCCGGCGCTGCCCGGCTTCGCCAACCTGTCCGGCAGCATCGACGCGAACGAAAAAGGCGGCAAGATTAGCCTTGATTCCAAGCAATTCGTGCTGCATTTGCCGGCCTGGTTCGCCGACCCGTCGATGCCGTTCGACCAGTTCAACATGCAGGCGCGCTGGAGCTTCATGCCGGGCGACCAGGTGCTGCTGAACCTGGATTCGCTCAATTTCGCCCAGGGCAAGCTGAAAGCTTCGCTGTCGGGCAAGCACCAGATCATGATGAATGCCCCGCCCGGCCATCCGGCCGGCGTGGTGGACCTGAACGGCAGCCTGTCCGGCTTCGCCCTGAACACCATCGACCGCTTCCTGCCGCTGCAAACGCCGGACGACTTGCGCGCCTGGCTGGTCGGCGCGCTCGAAGCCGGCACCGCCAACGATGTCAGCCTGCGCCTGCGCGGCGACCTGGCGCACTTTCCATTTCGCGCCGATCACCCGGGCGAGCGCGGGCGCGGCGAATTCCGCGTGGCCGGCAAGCTGGAAAACGGCCGCCTGAATTATGCGCCCGGGCATCTGGGCGCCGACGGCAAGAGCCCCTTGTGGCCGCAGGCCGAGAAGATCGACGGCAGTTTCGTGTTCGACCGCACACGCATGGAAATCCGGGGCGACACCGCGCGCACCCTGGGCGTGGCGCTGTCGAACGTGAAAGCGGTGGTGGCCGACCTGAGCTCGCCCGAACGGACCCTGGAAATCGATGGCAACGCGGCCGGACCGATGCAGGATTTCCTGCATTACGTGACGGCCAGCCCGGTGCTGGGCTGGATCGGCCATTTCACCGAAGACACCCGCGCCAGCGGCAACGCCAAGCTGGCCCTCAAGCTGCGCATGCCGCTGACCCACATGCTCGACTCCAAGGTGCTGGGCAGCCTGCAGCTGGCCGGCAACGACGTGGTGCTGTTTCCTGAATTGCCGCCGATTCAGGCGGCGCTGGGCAAGATCGAGTTCAACGAGCATGGCGTCAACCTGAACGGCGTGGGCGCCAGTTTCCTGGGCGGCCCGCTGGCCTTGACCGGCGGCAGCCAGCGCGACAATTCGATCGCCATCCGCCTGGCCGGCGCGGTCTCGGCCGATGGCGTGCGCAAGCAGTACGCCGCCCCCCAGATGCAACCGGTGGTGGACAAGCTGTCCGGCGCCGCGCGCTACAGCGGCCTGATCACTTTCAAGGA
>CBFGOU010000706.1:0-2959 GCA_965650445.1 uncultured Oxalobacteraceae bacterium
GCCGGCACGCCGCTGTTCGGCGCGCTCAGCCAGCTCAACGACAAGCTGGTCAACGGCCACCGGATCGCGGTACGCCAGTGGGCCGACACGCCGCGCGCCTGCCATGTGCTGGTGCTCGAGCGCGCCGACCGCGAACGCTGGCCCCAGCTCAAGCGCGAACTGGCCGGGGCCAGCGTGCTGACCGTCTCGGATGACGCCGCACCCGCCGGCGAAGGCGCCATCATCGCGCTGGCCCTGCACGACAAGCGCATCGGCTTTGCCGTCGACATGGCGGCCGCGCGCGCCGCGCGCCTGACCCTCTCCTCCAAGCTGCTGCGCCTGGCCAGGAGCGTGCAATGAACACGCCGGCCAAATTTCCGCGTCCGCAGCGCCTGCTAGGCAAGACCGTGGCGCTGGCCAACATCCTCACCGCCGGCGCCGCGCTGCTGGTGGCCGGCATCGCGCTGATCGTCATCCAGTTCCTGGCCCTGCGCGGCGCGCTGGCCGACGACCTGCGCGTGCAGGCCCGCATCATCGGCAACAACACCAGCGCCGCCCTGCTGTTTCACGACGCCCGCGCCGGCGAGGAAACCCTCAGCGGCCTGGCGGTGTCGCCCAGCGTGACCATGGCCGCGGTATTCGACGGCGCCGGCACGGCGCTGGCGCGCTTCCAGCGCGGCACCAGCGCGAACCTGGCGCCGCCGGACGCGGATCTGATCGCGGCCGGCTATGAATTCGGCATCGACCACGTCGACGTGGTCGAACCGGTGCGGGTCAACAACCAGCGCATCGGCGTGGTGCTGATCCGCGCCACGCTCGACCAGCTGTTCTCGCGCCTGGCCGCGTATGCCGGCCTGACCCTGGGCATTGCCATCGTGTCGCTGGCCCTGGCGTACGGCCTGGTGTCGAAGATGCGGCGCGCGGTGCGCACGGCCGAAGCCCACCTGCACTTCCTGGCCCACGTCGACCCGGTCACCAATCTGCCCAACCGCAACCAGTTCAACGACCGCCTGGGCTTCGCCCTGGAACAGGCCGACCGGCGCGAAACCGCGGTCGGCCTGCTGCTGCTCGACCTGGACAACTTCAAGGTGGTCAACGACACCCTCGGGCACGACTGCGGCGACGCCCTGCTCAAGCTGGTCGCCGACCGGCTGGTGCAAACCCTGCGCATCAACGACGTGATCTGCCGCATCGGCGGCGATGAATTCGTGATCATCGTCGAACCGTCCGACGACGACTCCGAAGCCGATGGCCTGGCGCGCAAGATCCTCACCGCGCTGGCCGCTCCGTTCGCGGTGGGGAACCACCAGCTGTATGTCAGCGCCAGCATCGGTGTGTCGGTCTACCCGCGCGATGCGCGCGACGCGCGTACCCTCACGCGCAGCGCCGACACCGCCATGTACCACGCCAAGAACCGCGGCAAGAACGCCTACGAGGTGTTCCAGCCGGCCATGGAACAGCGCGCCCAGATGCGCCTGAAGGTGGAGGCCAACCTGCGCCGCGCCCTGCTCAAGGGCGAGCTGGAACTGCATTACCAGCCGCAGATCGACCTGGCCAGCGGGCGTATCGTCGGCATCGAGGCGCTGGCGCGCTGGCAGTGCGTCGAACTGGGAACGGTCAATCCGGCCGAATTCATTCCCGTGGCCGAGGAAAGCGGCATCATCGTGGCGCTCGGCCGCTGGGTGCTGCAGACCGTGTGCCGCCAGAGCGCGGCGTGGCGCGAGCAAGGCTTGCTGGACACGGTCGAACACGTGGCGGTCAACCTGTCGGCCTGCCAGACCCGCGACGGCGGCCTGATGGACGACATCAAGGCGATCCTGGCCGAGACCGGGCTGCCTTCACGGCTGCTGGAACTGGAGATTACCGAGGGGGTGCTGATGGAGAACGTCAATGCCAACCTGGACCTGCTGCACTGCTTCCAGGCGGCCGGCATTCACCTGTCGATTGACGATTTCGGCACCGGCTATTCGTCGATGTCGTACCTGAAGCGCTTCCCGATCGACCAGCTCAAGATCGACCGCAGCTTCGTGCACGACGTGCCGGGCGATGGCGAAGCGATCGCCACGGCCATCATCGCCATGGCGCACAGCCTGGACCTGACGGTGGTGGCCGAGGGCGTGGAGACGCCCGAACAGCTGGAATTCCTGCGCCGCGCGGGCTGCGACGTGGTGCAGGGATTCTATCTGGCCCGGCCGATGACGGTGGCGCAGCTGACCGAGCTGCTCAGGCAGCGGCGCAATCTGGCGCTGGTGGCCTGACCAGCTTCACGCCGTGCAAACGACTGCCGATATACACAGCCAGGCCATCCTGAACTTGTGTTTCTAAGCGAACTGGACGCACCTCAGGCCTTTTAAGTGCAGTTTGGTGAACGTATAGACATGCAAGATGTCTATCAGGGAGAGTGCTTTCCATATCGCGCAACACTGGCGGTTTGGCGTGCTGAGCACTCGCGCGCGCGCGCGGAAAAAACAACGGCCGGTATCGGCATTTTCCTCATCTTTTCGGTTTTTCCATGACTACAACTATCTTGTCGCCTTCTTGGAGGAACTATGTTTGGTTCCGGAATTCTCGACTTGGCAATTGGTCTGACCTTCGTCTTTCTGCTCGTCAGCATGGTGGTCACCATTGCAAACGAACTCATCGCCGCGGCATTGCTCTCGCGCGCGAAGTGGCTACGATACGGCATCGACCGGCTGATTGGCTCCGAATGGGCGACGCAGCTGTACCAGCACCCTCTGATCTACGGCTCCACAAAAGACGGTAGCGCGACCGATGCCTGTAGGGCCAGTTCCCGTGGCCCGTCGTACATCCCGTCGCGCTCATTCGCTAACGTACTGATGGCCCTGCTTCACAATCGCGCAGCCGGACTGAAGGAAATCGAGCACGAACTTCAAGTGTCACTTAACGCCGCGCTGAATGCGGGCGCGACAATCGACACAATGAAGAGACACATGGCCGCCGCCGCCGTGACGCTGCGGCC
>CBFGOU010000707.1:0-2953 GCA_965650445.1 uncultured Oxalobacteraceae bacterium
CCGGCCTTGACGTTGGGCGGCAGGCGCGCATCGACGCCGGCGATGCTGCCGCTGTGGGTGAAGAACTTGGCGTCGGCAAGTTCCACCGGCCACAGGGTGGTGGCGTGCGCGGTGCGGTATTCGCAGGCGGTCGTTTCGTCCTTGCCCAGCACGCTGCGCATGGCGCTGCCGCGCGCGATCTGAAAGCCGGCGTTCAGGGCCGGGTTGCTCAGGTCGGGCTGCAGCTGCACCACCGTCATCGATGGCGTGGGCGCCAGCAGATGCGGATAGACCAGTTCCGACAGGTGCTGGGTGAAGCGCGGGAATTCGGCGTCGATCTTCATCTGCACGCGCGCGGCCATGAAGGAAAAGCCTTCGAGCAGGCGTTCCACGTACGGGTCGGCGCAATCGAAGCCTTCCAGGCCGAGGCGGCCGGCGATCTTCGGGTACTGGGCGGCGAATTCGCCGCCCGTCTCGCGCAGGTGCTGCAGCTCCTGGCTGTAATAGCGGAGGAAACGGGGATTGGTCATGCGCGCTTGCCGGCCGAATCGGTCAGGCTGATGTGGGCGATATCCAGATCGAGCTCGGTTTTCAGGTAGAGGCGTTCCGGATACGGCTGCGCCCACATGTCGGCTTCGATCTCGAACATGATCTTGGTGATGCTGTCGGCGGGGATCGCCTTGACCGACACCGAGGAGCGGATCAGGCGCGGCTCGAAGTCCCAGATCGCCTGGCGGATGGCGCGTTCGAGATCGCCCGTGTTCATGCCGGCCAGCGAGGCGCCGGACATGTCGGGCATGCCGTAGTTGATCACGGAGTTGGCCAGGTGCGGCAGGCGCAGGGTGTCGCTGACCGAGAACAGATTGGTGGTGTTGAGCAGCCAGGCCAGGTCGCGCAGCACGCCTTCGCGCAGCGTGCGTACCGACAGCACGCGGCGGTCGCGCGCTTCCACGTTCAGCTCCGGTTCATGGTCGGTCAGGCGGTCCAGCAGCGATGGCTGCAGGCGCTCGCGCGGCGCCAGTTCAGCCATGGTCGAATTCGATCAGGCGCGCGTCCATCAGCGCGTAGTCGGCACTGTCGCTGGCGAACATGCGCTGGCCCAGGCCGGCTTCGCCGTTCCAGTCGGTGCGGCGCGCCAGCTTGAGCGCGTCGTCGCCGGCTTCCAGGGTGCCGCTGTAGCGGGTCGGGATCAGCCCGACGGTCTGGGCGCCGTTGGTGAAGGTGAAGCTGGCCGCGGTCCAGACCGCGTCGCGCAGGTCGGTGGGCGGGTCGATCTCGATGCGCGCGATGCGCATGAAGGGAATCCAGAAATAGCGGCCGTTGATGATGGCTTCCAGCACCGGGCCGAGACGCTGGTCGGCGTCGGCCAGCCACTCGAAGCTCTGGCCGTCGATGCTGCCGGGCGAGGCCGGAGCCTGCTCGAAAGCCTGGGCGCGCAAGGCCGCGGCCTGGGGCGAGGCGGCGTCGAACTTGAGCGCTTCGACCAGCTGGCCGAGCCAGTCCTGCGGTTCGCCGAAGATCAGGGGCGCGCGCTTGCCGGCGAAAATGTCGGCGCGCAGCGCTTCGCACTGGATCGCTTCGCGGTAGGTCTGCACCATCGGCAGGGCGGCGGCGTCAAGCTCGCCGGCCACATTCAACTGGGTCAGGGCGCGGTTCCACTGGCCTTGCACGGCCAGCAGCTGGAACAGGAATACGCGCAGCTTGGGGTTGGAGGCATCCTTGCGGACATCGTCCTGCAAGGCCTTGAGGGCGGCGTCGAGCTGGCCTTCCTTGATGAACTGTTGCGCTGCCATGGGTACCCCAAACGAAAATTGGTAAAGCGGGACAGGCCGCCGGACGGGCCGGCGGCCGCGGGGAATTTAGCGCGACACGTTGCCGGCGATATCCCAGGTGAAGATACCGGCCGAAGCGGTCACGCCTTTTTCGTTCTGCGTGAAGTACTCGACCTTGCACTGCGCGAAGTTGAGCGTGATGTTTTCGGTCAGACGGTCTTCGCCGCCGCTGCCGCCGGTCGATACCGACGTCACCAGCACTTTTTCCATGGTGATTTCCATGTATTTCTGCTGGCCTTCACCGGCTTTGCGGATCAGGATTTTACACTCGGGGATGTGGGAACCCTTGGCCAGTGCGATCATGATGGCGGTGGACGCCTTGTCGATGTACTTGGTCAGCGAGATGTCCTGGAAATTGGCCTTGCCTGCGCCGCCGCCGCCACCGCCGTGGAAGGAACCGGCATTGCTCATGCCCCAGCTCCAGGCCAGGATGTCGATATCGCCAGCGCCTTTTTGCGCGCTATCCTGGGTCTCGCCCTTGATATTCGCGCCCATATTCAGGAACATGTCCATTGCCATAATTGCTCTCCTTGTTAGCTGGCCCATGCCAGCGTCGTTGATCGGATTGACCGGCCGGCGACATGCCGGACCGGCTTACTTCTGAGGCGTGAAGCGTTAAGCTTTTGCCGACGGCAGCTTCGAAACAAGCCGCAGCGAGACCGTCAGGCCTTCGAGCTGATAGTGCGGACGCAGGAAGAACTTTGAGGTGTAGTAGCCGGGGTTGCCTTCGACTTCTTCCAGCACCACTTCGGCGGCGGCCAGGGGCTTGCGCGCCTTGGTGCCTTCGCTCGAGTTGGCCGGGTCGCCGTCGACGTAGTTGTTGATCCAGTTCGACAGCCAGCGCTCCATCTCGTCGCGTTCCTTGAACGAGCCGATCTTGTCGCGCACGATGCACTTGAGGTAGTGCGCGAAACGGCAGGTGGCGAACAGGTATGGCAGGCGCGCGGCCAGGTTGGCGTTGGCGGTGGCATCCGGATCGTCGTACTGGGCCGGCTTGTGCAGCGACTGGGCGCCGATGAAGGCGGCAAAGTCGGTGTTCTTCTTGTGCACCAGCGGCATGAAGCCGTTGGCCGCCAGCTCGGCTTCGCGCCGGTCGGAGATCGCGATCTCGGTCGGGCACTGCATGTCGACGCCGCCGTCAT
>CBFGOU010000708.1:0-2947 GCA_965650445.1 uncultured Oxalobacteraceae bacterium
CGCGATATCGCTTTCCTGCAATTGATTCCGGGTATGGTGGCAACCGACCTGCGTCTGCAGGGCTTCCAGCGCGCGCTGACCGAACGCGGCGTGGCCCCGGTGCCGGAATGGGTGCTGCATGGCGCCGAACCGGTCGAGGGGGACGAGTTCGCCCACTTGCCCGATGCGCTGGACCGCCTGTTCGGCGCCGCGCGCCGGCCCACTGCGATCCTGTGCGGCAACGACAAAATGGCCATGCGCGTGATGTTCCTGCTGCAGCGGCGCGGCCTGCGCGTGCCGGAAGACGTGTCGCTGGTTGGCTACGATGATTACCGGCTGATTTCCGAGGCGCTGTATCCGGGCCTGACGACGGTGTCCTTGCCCTACCGCGAAATCGGCGAACTGTCCGCGCGCAGCGTCCTGATGGCGCAGCCGGCGGAAGCGGCGACCGTGCGCGTGCAATGCCGGCCAGTCTTGCGCGGCACCGTCCTGGCGCGCAAACTCGGCAAGGGGCAGCGTTGATGAAGCCGCTGCTGCCACTGCTGCTCTGCCTGCCCTTGCTGGGCCAGGCCGCGCCGGTCGAAGTGAAGCTGTGGCGCCACGATACCGAGGCCGCCGAAATGGACGCCGGCCGCGCCGCCGTGGCCCGCTTCAACGCCAGCCAGGACCGTTGGCGCGTGGTGGTCGAGGCCATTCCCCAAGGCTCTTACAACGCATCGATTACCGCTGCCGCACTGGTCGGCCACCTGCCATGCGTGATTGCGCTCGACCAGCCGGTGGTTGCCAATTTCGCCTGGGCCGGGCACATTCGCCCGCTCGACGACCTGCTGCCGGCCGACAGCCTGCGCCGCTTGCTGGCCGGCGGGCGCGGCACGGCGCTGGGCAAGACCTACAGCGTCGGCCAGTTCGACGTCGTGCTCGCGCTGTTCGCGCGCCGCTCGCAACTGGCGGCCTTGGGCGTGCGCGTGGCAAGCATGGAGCATCCCTACACCGCGCAGGAGCTGCGCGCGATCCTGCTCAAGGCCAAGCAGAGCGGGCGCTACCGGTTCCCGATCGACGTCAACGGACGGGCCAAGGGCGAGTGGGTCAGCTATGCCTATGGTCCGTGGCTGCAAAGCGCGGGAGCGGACCTGGTCGATCGCCTTGACCCCAGCCATGTGGACGGCATCCTGAACAGTCCCGCCGCCATCTCGGTCGGCACCTATTTTGGCGACCTGTTCCGCGACAAGCTGGCCGAACGCAACCCGGCCGACGACCAGGCCTTCATCCAGGGCAGGACCTTGTTCCACTACACCGGCTCGTGGGCCGCCCGCAGCTACCGGCAGCGCTTCGGCGACGACCTGCTGGTACTGCCGCCACCCGACTTCGGCAAGGGGCCGAAGGTGGGCGCCGGCTCCTGGCAGTGGGCCATCACCCAGGGTTGCCCGACGCCGGAAGGGGCGGGCGCCTTCCTCGCCCACCTGATCAGCACGGCCGAAATGACAACGATGGCCAATGCCACCGATTATGTGCCGATGAGCGCCGCCAGTGCTGCCGCCAGCGAGCATTACCGGCAGGGCGGCGTCTGGCGCGTGTTCTACGACTTCGCCGAACGGTATGCCGTGCCGCGGCCGGCAACGCCCGCCTATCCGGCCATCTCCGCCGCGCTGGAAAAGGCCATGCTCGATATCCGCAGCGGCAAGGATGCCGAAGACGCGCTCGACGAGGCGGTCGAGGCGATCGAGGGCAATATGCAGCGCAACCGCAATTACGCCAGCGGCGCCACACAGAAAGCGAGCCGACCATGAAGTCACACGTCCGAGGGGGGCACGACAGCTGGCTGGCCGCGGCCGGCTTCGCGGGTCCCGCACTGACTCTGCTGTTCGGTTTCCTGATCCTGCCGCTGCTGCTGGCGGCCGGCGTGGCGTTCACCAACCACCGGCTGGTGTCGCCGGAACCGACGCGCTTTGTCGGGATCGACAACTTCACGCGCCTGCTCGCCGTGAAAGTGGTGCGCGTCGACGCGCTGCCCGCCGCGCCGGCCCAGGCCGCGCCGCGCTTTCCCAGCTGGCGCGAGCTATTGGCGCAGCGTCCCGAGCTGCGCGGCTATCGCGAAGCCGTGCGGGTCGAACTGGGCGAGCGGCGCTTCCTGCTGGCGGCCACCGATCCCTTGTTCTACCGCTCGCTGTTGAACACCTTCCAGTTCGCCATGATGGTCATGCCACTGCAGTGCGGTATCGCGCTCGGGCTGGCCCTGCTGGTCAACCAGCGCGTGCGCGGCCGTGTCATTTTCCGCACCGTGTATTTCGCGCCGGTGGTGACCTCGATGGTGGTGGCGTCGATCGTCTGGACGTTCCTGCTCAATACCGACCGCGGCATGATCAACGAGTTGCTACGCTCGATCACGGGCGACCCGAACGCCGGCCCCGACTGGCTCGGCGACCGTCGCTACGCGATGCCTGCCATCGCCGTCATGTCGGCCTGGCAGGGCGCCGGTTTGCAAATGCTGATTTTCCTGGCCGGCTTGCAATCGATCGGTCCCGAGTTGTACGAAGCGGCCACGCTGATGGGCGCGAATGCCTGGCAGCGCTTTGTGTATGTCACCTTGCCCGGCCTGCGCAACACCATCATCTTCGTGCTGGTGACGACCTCGCTGATGGCGCTGGGCCTGTTCGCGCAGGTCGACGTGATGACCTCGGGCGGTCCGCTCGATTCGACCTCGACGCTGATCTACCACGCGGTGCGCAGCGGCTTTCATGAACAGGATGTCGGTTATGGCTCGGCCATCGCGCTGGTGTTTTTCATGATCGTGCTGAGCATCTCGATGTGGCAGCAAGTGATGTCCAAGGAGCGCGCATGAGCCCCCGCCTGATCAAAACCCTGCGTGCCACGGCCATGGCCCTGGCGATGACCGCGCTGGCCGCGATCTTCGCGGCACCCTTGCTGTTCATGTTCGCCTCCTCGTTCAAGGGCGACGCCGCCATCTTCG
>CBFGOU010000709.1:0-2944 GCA_965650445.1 uncultured Oxalobacteraceae bacterium
CACCTGCGACCGCCACGGTCTGGCCTGCTGCGCCAGCCCGGAGGGCGCGGCGCGCGCGCTGGCAGCCTTGTCGGCCGGATCGCAACGCTGGAAGCAGCTCGACGTGAATGCGTATGTGCGCCAGAGCGAGCACGCGTCAGGGTTCTGGATGTCGTTTCATGAGTTGACTGCGGGCTATCCCTGGCTGACCAAGCGGGCGGCGCGCGTGATGGATACGAGCGCCGAAGCGCCCGCGCGCAGCCCCTTGGCCTACCTGCTGGCCCTGTTCGTTCCCTATGCCGGGCGCATGGGCGCCGGTTTCGGCATGGTGATCGTGGTGTACATCATCGGCGTGCTGGCGGCGGTGGCGGTCCCCGCCTATCATGAATACCAGCAGAAAGCGGCACTGACCTCGGCCTATCTGGGAACGCAAGCGGCGCGCACGTCGCTGAGCCACTACTACCGGGAACATCAGACCGTTCCGGCAACGCTGCAAACGGCCGGCGTTGCACCGCAACTGCCCGATGGCAGCCAGTTATCGTTCGACCCGAAGCACATGATACTGACCGTGACCACCCGCAAGGACCTTCAACTGGTCCTGACTCCGGAAATGGACGAGTCCGGACTGATTACCTGGCAATGCGCGGGTGGCGACAAGGTCATTGCGAAAGCCTTGCCACAGCAATGCCGCGGACAGAGTGACTAAGCCGTCGTCCCCCCGTTGGCGCGGTCCGCGGGAATCTGGCCAGGCGGGTGCGCAGGCATGAGCGCATACGGCGACGCCCAGCCCGGAATGGTTTTCAGGCGCTCGACCCAGGCGCCGATGTGCGGAAATTGCGCGGCAATGTCGATCCCGCTTTCCGCCGCCGGAAAAAACTGGTAGCCGCTGAGCGAGAAATCGGCGATGGTGGGCGCGTCGCCGACCATCCATTCGCGCTCTGCCAAGTGGCGGTCGACGATATGGAAGACCGCTTCCAGGCGCCCGCGCAGCCACTGCATGACGGCCGGGTCAAACGGCGTCGGCGCCAGCGAATAGCCGAAGCGGTAGCTGGCAAAGTAGCTGGTGAACTTGTGGTTGTCGAACAGCAGCCAGCGCAGCACCTCGAGCTTTTCGCGCTCGTCCTTGCCGCCGAAACGGCCGTGCTTGTCGGCCAGGTAGGTGAGGATCGCGCCCGACTGGCTCAGGCGCAGCTCGCCGTCGTCGAGAATCGGCGCCTCGCCCATCTCATTGTTTTGTTCGCGCCAGGCTTCATCGCGGGATATACCCTTGAAGAAATCGACAAAGACCGGTTCAAAAGGCTGGTCCAGCGCGCGCAGCATGAAGGCGACTTTGAAGGCATTGCCGGATTGGGCGAAACAGTGCAGGCGATACATGGCGTCTCCGATGGGGAAACTGCAATATTACCTTTAGTTGGGCTGCGGCGTGAAATGCCGCAGACGGCGCCAGGAAATGTGGCGCCGTCCGGGACTGGCAGGATTACTTGGCCGCGTTGACGATCACGCTGATGACGTCAGGGTAGGCTTGGGTGGCCGTGGAGCGGTTGAACAGGCCCGAGCCGTGATTGGCGGTCGAGCCGGCATCCCAGTACACCGGCACCACGCCGCAGGTGTAGGCCGAGCGGGTGATGTACTGGTCCCAGGCCTTGCGGTAGGTGCCGGCGGCATCGAACTCGGTCTTCGAGAGGGCCGAGTATTCGCCCAGGATCACCGGAATGCCCTTGTCGATGAAATTGGTCTTCATCTTCTGGAATTCGGTATCGACATACGCTTCATTGGCCCAGGTTTCAGTGTTGGCCGAATTGGTGGCGCCGGCGCCCCACTGCCAGATCGAGCCGCTGGTGTTGAGGGAGAAGTCGTACGGGTCGTAGAAGTGCACTTCCATCATCAGGCGGTTGGCCACGCTGTCGGTCGGCAGGGTGGCGTTGCAGCCGACGGTGTAGTCGATGTTGGTGTTGAAGCCCTGGACTACCAGGTGACGGCTGGCGTTGTTGCCGCCGGTGGCGCGCACCGCGTCAACGAAGGTCTTGAGGAAGCTTTTCTGGACCGTGCAGTACTCGGTGGTCGGTGCGTTGTAGTTACCGTCGACCATGGTTTCGTTGGTGCCGGCAAACAGCAGGTAGTCATCGTAATACTTGAAGGTATTGCCGATCTGGGTCCAGAATTTGTTCAGGCGCGAATTAACCGCCGACTGCTGCGCATAGGTTGGCTGCATCCAGCCGCCGTCCCAGTGCACGTTGATCATCACGTACAGGCCGGCGTTGCGGGCGTAGTCCACCACCTGCTTGACGCGCGCCATCCAGCTGGCGCTGATGTTGTAGTTGGAGTCGGCATACTGGGTCCAGGAGACCGGAATGCGCACGAACTTGAAGCCGGCCGCCTTGACGGCCGTGAACATGGCCTGGTTGACCGCCGGATTGCCCCAGGCGGTTTCGCCGCCGGTGGCTTCGAGCGAATTGCCCAGGTTCCAGCCCGGCGACATCTGGGCCGACAGCTGCAGGCTGGTCATGTTGCGCATGGCGCCGGCGCGCACTGCCGTGGCCGCGCCGGAGTCGTAGCTGGCGCCGCCGCTGACGGTGAACTTGACCCAGTACCAGTATGGGGTGCCGGTGACGGGGGTGGTGTCGGTGTAGCTGCGCGCCGTATTGCTCAGGATGGCGAGGCGGCCGCGCCCGCTGGGGCTGCTGTTGGTGTCACGGTAGACTTGCAGGCCGGTAACGTTGCCGCTGACGGTCCAGGTCAGCTGGATGTTGCTGGAACTGCCCGTCGCGGTGAGGCATACGGTGGCGCCGCCGCCGCTGGCGCAGCTCTGCGCCAGCGCCAATGGTGCCGCGCATAGCGCGACGACGAGCAAAACTAATCTCCTGAGTGATTGCATGGTCAAACCTTTCTGATGACGTGCTCGGCCGCGGCGTCTCCTGCCGGCGCGAGCGTTAGTGAGAACTGCTGGTACTGCGCGGTGTGTTGG
>CBFGOU010000710.1:0-2943 GCA_965650445.1 uncultured Oxalobacteraceae bacterium
GGTACTGTTCGCGCCGCAGATCGGTCCCGACGGCCAGCATCACCGGCCCGGCCGGCAGTCCGAACACCTCGCCCGACAGCGCCGCATAGAACTGGGTCAGCACGGTCTTGCCGCCGTAGAGCGTCACGCCCTTGGCCGAAATGCCCGCCAGCGCATCGAGCGCGGCCTGGCTCTGGGCCTGCCCCGGCGGCAGAAAGGGATTGACGATGCCGCTGCCCAGCACCTGGTTCAGCGCCGCCGTGTACACATAGCCGGTGCCCAGCTTCGACTGCGATTCGCTGTAGGCCTGCGACAGGCCGACACGGTAATCCCATTTGGCGTTGAGCGGCCCGTCGGCGCCGAACAGCAGGCGCGCGGCCTCGGTGCGGGTGGTGATTTCGCGGTCGCCGCATTCCAGGCAGCGCCAGCGATAGGCGATCGGCAGGCCGCGATTGGCTTCAATGCTGGGGAAGAGCGCCGCCAGCGCGTTGAACACGCTGTCGTAGGCCGCGCCGGTACTGGGATAAAAACCGGCTGCGGTCAGATTGGTGGCCGAAGGCTGGATCTGGATCGCCGAAAAGCGTTTGGCCACGTCGACCTGGGAGCCGACCGCCTCGGCAAAGAACTGGTGCGCGCCCTGCGCGAAGGTGGCGCGCGCCACGAAGTTGGAACTCTTGACCGGCTGCTGCAGCACCGCGGCGCGTCCCGTATCCCACGCGCAGCCGTAAGCGGCGCCGGGCGAATCCCACAGCTGCGCGTCGTACGCGGCCATGCCGTTCACCGAGGAGCAGCCGGCGCCGCCGGGCAGGTTGATCGGGTTGATCCCGTTGAACGCCAGCGTGCCGCCCGGCAGGGTGGGGCCGGTGCCGGTGCGCGACAGCGCGCTCGGCCCGACCGTGGTGGCGAAGACATTGGCGAACGGCGTGCCGCGCGTGTCGACCGACACCCCGCGGTCCGGCTGGAAGGTATTGACGAAATCGCGCTGGTCGCCGCGCAGCGCCTTGTTCTCGCTGTGCGCGCCGGTGATCAGGATATTGAAGCCGTCGCGCTCCAGATTGCCGAAGCCGCCGAGCAGGGAAGCGCGCGCGATATTGCCGCCGCCCGCTTCGGTCACGTCGGTGAAGCCCTGGGCTTCCAGTCCCTGGTAGTCCTTGCGCAGGATGAAGTTGATCACGCCGCCGATGGCATCGGTACCGTAGATGGCCGAGGCGCCGTCCTTGAGCACATCGACCCGCTCGACCGCCGCGAACGGGATCGAATTGAGGTCCACCGCCGAACCTTTCATGCCGTGGGTGGCGACGCGCCGCCCGTTGAGCAGGATCAGGGTGCTGTCGGCACCCTGGTCGCGCAGATTGGCCGACGATGCGCCGTTGTTGCCGCGCGCCTCGCCGGTGGTCACGTCAGCATTGCTGGCCAGGTTGTCCGAACCGTTGCCGTTGATGTTCAGGGTGGCCACCAGCTGTTCGGCGCTGACGATGCCTTGCTCTTCGAGCTGTTTGCGGGTGATGGTTTCCAGTGGCAGCGCGCCTTCCCTGGCGATGCGCTTGATGCTGGAACCGGTGATTTCGACACGGGCCATGGGCACCGTCCCTGCTTCCTGGGCAAGGGCGGGGGCGGCCACGCCGATCAGCGCGATCAGGCGGGCAAGTTTCTTGAGCTTCAAGACGGTTCTCCTTGTGGGCAAACAGTCTTAACAGTACGATACTTTTATCAAAAAGTTAGCATCGCACGGTTGAGCTCATGCGTTTCATTGGCAATTGCGCCACAGTTCGCCTAGTGCGCGCGGCCTTGGGCAGCCTGCTGGGCCGGCACGTCGATGTCGAGATAGCGCCAGGTGGTCAGCTCGACCGGGTGGCGCACGTAGTGCTTGAGCCAGGGGTGCTGCAGGTCGGCCGAGATCGCATGGGTCAGCGGCACCCACGGGTTGTAGGCATGCAGCAGCTGGTTCATCTCGAAGTACAGCTTTTGCCGCGCGGGGGAATCGGGCAGGGCGCGCGCCTGTTCGTAGCGCTCGTTGTAGGCGGGCAGGTTGAAGCGGGCGTAATTGGCGCGGCCACTGTTGGGGCCGTACAGCAGCTGATAGAAATTGTCGCCATCGGGGTAGTCCGCCACCCAATTGTTTTCGAACATTTGCACCTTGCCCAGCCGGGACGCCTTGATGATTTCGGTTTTCTTGTCGCTCTTGAACACCACGCGCAGGCCGACCGCGTTCAGGTTCTTGCGCCAGAACTCGTCGCGCAGGCGCCCGCCGATGGTCGCTTCGCTGTGCATGGTCAGGGTCAGCGGCTGGCCGTCGGGCGCGCGGCGCAATCCATCCGCGTCGCGCTTGCTGTAGCCGTAGCGATCCAGCAGCGCATTGGCCAGCGCCTTGTCGTACTGCACCGGGCTGCGGTAGGCCGGATCGTAGCCCAGCACATTGGGCGGCAGCGGCGATTCGGCATGCAGGGCAAAGCCTTTCTTGAGCAGCGCCACATCCTCGGCGCCGTCGTAGGACAGGGCGATGGCGCGGCGCAGCGCCACCTTGTCCTTGCTGTAGCCGCCCAGCACCGGGTCTTCCATATTCATCCACATATAGTAGGTTTGCAGCACCGGAAAGCGGGTCAGCGTAATGCCGCGCGCGGCCAGTTCGGGTTTCAGCTTGCCGTTGGCGATCACCATCTCGGTCAGCGATTCCGGCACTTGCTCCAGATAATCATATTCGGCGCCCAGGAAACCCAGCATGCGGCCCTGGAATTCCTCGGCAATGCGCACTTCGACCCGGTCGACCAGCGGCAGCAATTTGCCCTCGAACGGCGCCTTGCCGCTCGCGCTGCGGTACGGCAGCGCATTCTCGCGGTTGGCCGCCAGCACCAGGTTGTCGCTGCGTTTCCATGTCTCGACCCTGAACGGGCCGGTCCCGACCGGATGGTTGCCGGCCTGGCCCGGATACGCCTCCATCACCTCGCGCGCCACCACGGCGCTGGC
>CBFGOU010000711.1:0-2942 GCA_965650445.1 uncultured Oxalobacteraceae bacterium
CTGGCTGGTGATCGCCGCGCTATCGGCGCTGCTGCTGCTGCCGGCGGACCCGTCCGAGCGCCTGGCGCTGATCCTCGGCCACACCTGGCGCACCTGTCCCTACCTGATCGCCTTCCTGTCGCTGCCCCTGTTTGCCGGATGTGTCGCCATCATGCGCGAGCTGGCGCCGACCCGCCTGCGCCTGGCCGGCGCCGCCGCCGGATTCGCCGCCGGCGCCAGCGCCGCCTGCATCTACTGCCTGCACTGCCCCGAGATGGCGGCGCCCTTCATCGGCATCTGGTATTCGCTCGGCATCCTGATTCCCACGGCCGCTGGCGCGGCGCTCGGGCCACGCCTGCTGCGCTGGTGATGTTCCGGACCCTGTTCATGTTCAAAACAAACCGCCGGCCAGAGACCGTCGTCCCCGCTTTCGCGACGCCTACACCAGCGGCAACGCCGTCGTATCCTTAATGCGCTGCAAAGCGAAGCTCGATTTCACATCGGCCACCGCCGGGTGGGTCAGCAAGGTCTGCATCATGAAGCGCGAAAAGTGGTCCATGTCCTCGACGTGCACGCGCAGCAGATAATCCATTTCGCCCGTCATCGCATAGCAGGCCACCACTTCCGGCCAATCCTCGACCGAGCGCGCAAATTCGGTGTGCGGCGAGGTGGCCGGCCGCCGCGCCCCGGCCGCCCCGGCCGAGCCGTCGCTGTGCTTTTCCAGCCGCACGTTCACATACGCCAGCAATCCCAGCCCGATCCTGGCCGGGTCCAGCAAGGCCACGTACTGGCGGATCACGCCGGCTTCCTCCAGCCGCTTGATGCGGCGCAGGCAGGGCGAGGGCGACAGGCTGACCCGGTCGGCCACGTCCTGATTCGACAGCCGTCCATCCTGCTGGAGAATGGCGAGAATTTTGCGATCTGTTTTGTCCAGCTCAATATGCGGCATGGAACCTCCAAAATTGGCATTTCGACGCAATATTATTGCTCAAATCGCGCATTTGTGGGTGCGGTTTGAAATTTAATGCCGGGGTCCGGAGACTATACTGGGCGCTAAAAACACGAGGAGATCGCCATGCAATTCCAGCCTTGGGACAACCCGATGGGAACCGACGGCTTCGAGTTCGTCGAATACGCCGCGCCGGACCCGAAAGGGCTGGGCGCCCTGTTCGAGCAAATGGGCTTTTGCGCCATCGCGCGCCACCGCCACAAAGACGTGACGCTGTACCGCCAGGGCGACATCAACTTCATCATCAACGCGGAGAAAGATTCGTTCGCGCAACGCTTTGCCCGCAAGCACGGGCCATCGGTGTGCGCCATTGCCATCCGCGTGCAGGACGCGGCCTACGCTTACCAGCGCGCGCTGGCCATGGGCGCCTGGGGCTTCGACAACAAGACCGGGCCGATGGAGCTCAACATCCCGGCAATCAAGGGCGTGGGCGATTCCCTGCTGTACTTTGTCGACCGCTGGCGCGGCAAGGGCAGCGCGCCCGGCGCCATCGGCGATATCAGCATCTACGACGTGGACTTCGTGGCCATTCCCGGCGCCGCCGCCGCCCCGGCGGGCACCGGCCTGACCTATATCGACCACCTGACCCACAACGTGCACCGCGGGCGCATGAAGGAGTGGGCCGAGTTCTACGAAAACCTGTTTAATTTCAAGGAAGTACGCTACTTCGACATCGAAGGCAAGCTGACCGGGCTGAAATCCAAGGCGATGACCTCGCCGTGCGGCAAGATTCGCATCCCCATCAACGAATCGTCCGACGACAAATCGCAGATTGCCGAATACCTCGACCAGTACCACGGCGAAGGCATCCAGCATATCGCCCTCGGCACGGACGACATTTACCGCGCCGTGCAGGGCTTGCGCGAGAACGGTATCGTATTCCAGGACACCATCGACACTTATTACGAGCTGATCGAGCGCCGCCTGCCCGGCCATGGCGAGAATGTCGATGAACTGCGCCGCCTGCGCCTGCTGATTGACGGCCACAGCAACGAGAGCGAACGCGAACTGTTGCTGCAAGTCTTCACCCAGACCGTGATCGGGCCGATCTTCTTTGAAATCATCCAGCGCAAGGGCGACCAGGGCTTTGGCGAAGGCAACTTCCGCGCGCTGTTCGAGTCCATCGAACTGGACCAGATCAAGCGCGGCGTCCTGCAGGACAAATCGGTCGCATGACGGCCGGGATTGAGGCACACTGACATGAACGACAGGAGCGGATGGCGGCCACAAGCCGGACCGTCCGCCGTACAGGCAACCGCCCATCAAGCATTGCCGCAGCCATACGGAGACTGACAATGAATGCACCCGCCGACCGCACCGCGCTACAGGCCGCGCCGGACCCCGAAATCACGCTCGACGACAAATGGACGCTCGAACGCGGCCGCGCCTTCATGACCGGCACCCAGGCGCTGATCCGCCTGCCCATGCTGCAGCGCGAGCGCGACCTGCGCGCCGGCCTGAACACCGCCGGCTACATCACCGGCTACCGCGGTTCGCCCGTCACCTCGGTCGACATGACCGCGATCAAGGCCAAAAAGCACCTCGACGCGCACCACGTCAAGTTCCACCCCGGCATGAACGAAGACCTGGCCGCGACGGCCGTCTGGGGCACCCAGCAGACCAATCTGTTCAAGGATGCCAAATACGACGGCGTGTTCGCCATGTGGTACGGCAAGGGGCCGGGCGTGGACCGCTGCGGCGACGTCTTCAAGCACGCCAACAATGCCGGCAGCGCCAGGTTCGGCGGCGTGCTGGTGGTGGCCGGCGACGACCACGCCGCCAAATCCTCCTCCACCGCGCACCAGAGCGACCACATCCTCAACGCCTGCGGCATTCCGGTGCTGTACCCGTCGTCGGTGCAGGAATACATCGACTACGGCCTGCACGCCTGGGCCATGAGCCGCTACACCGGGCTGTGGGTGTCGATGAAATGCGTCACCGACATCATCGAGTC
>CBFGOU010000712.1:0-2942 GCA_965650445.1 uncultured Oxalobacteraceae bacterium
GAAAACGCCCATCCCGACAAGCCGCGCATCGGCACCTCGCTGCGCCCGCGCGACGATGCGGTGCGCTTCGGCCAGGAACCCTCGCTTGGCTTCGAGCCGGGCGCGCTGCGCAGTTTCGCCCCGGCCAGCGCCAGCGCGCGCGCACGCCTGGCGGTCAATTTCATTGGCCTCCTGGGCGCCAACGGCCCCATGCCGCTGCACCTGACCGAGTATGCGCGCGAACGGGCGCGCAACAACAACGACCACACCATGGTCGCCTTCCTCGACGTATTCCATCACCGCATGGTGTCGCTGTTTTACCGCGCCCGCGCCAGCGCCGAACCGACCATCAGCCTGGACCGGCCCGAAACCGACCGCTTCGCCGACTATGTCGGCAGCCTGTTCGGCATCGGCACCCCGGCCCTGCGCGAGCGCGACGAGATCGGCGACTTCGCCAAACTGCACTTCGCCGGCCTGCTGGCCAACCAGAAGCGCCCGGCCGCCGGCCTGGTGACGATCCTGCGCGCCTACTTCAAGCTGCCGGTCGAGGTCGAGCAGTTCGTGGGCCACTGGATGCGCATCCCGCCGGAGGGCCAGACCCGCATCGGCATGTTCGACAACGGCAACCGTCTCGGTACCGGCGCCGTGCTGGGCAAGAAGGTGTGGGACTGCCAGCACAAATTCCGCATCGTCATCGGCCCGCTCGACTACGCCGACTACCAGCGCCTGCTGCCCGGCGGCGCCAGCATGCGGCGCCTGGTGGCCTGGGTACGCAACTACGCCGGTACGGTGCTCGACTGGGACGTGCGCCTGGTCCTCAAGCGGCAGCAAGTCCCCGCCTGCAAGCTCGGTGGCATGAAACTCGGCTGGACCACGTATCTCTCCAGTGTTCCCGCCCAACGCAATCCCGATCAACTATTGATTAACCCGACAGCCGTCGCCGGCTGACTCACCCGAAAGAACGATCATGGCCGAAATCAGTCGTGTAGCCCTGTTTGGAAAACTCAATGCGGTGTGCTACCGCGCGATCGAAAGCAGCACGGTGTTCTGCAAGCTGCGCGGCAACCCCTACGTCGAGATGATCCACTGGACGCACCAGATCCTGCAGCTGCAGGACTCCGACCTGCACCGCATCATCCGCCACTATGAGCTCGACGGCGCGGTGCTGGCGCGCGACCTGACGGCCGCGCTGGACCGGCTGCCGCGCGGCGCCACCTCGGTCACCGACCTGTCCTCGCAACTGGAAGAGACGGTCGAACGCGCCTGGGTGTACGGCACCTTGATGTTCGGCGAAGCGCAGGTGCGCAGCGGCCATCTGCTGTTCGGCATGCTCAAGACGGCCAATCTGCGCAATGCGCTGTACGCGATGAGCCGCCAGTTCGAACGGGTCAAGGCCGACGACCTGTCCGAGCGCTTTGCCGCGCTGCTCAAGGATTCTCCCGAAGCGAAGCTCTCCGCCAGCGACGGCTTCCAGGCCGCCGCGCCGGGCGAAGAGTCGGGCGCGGTCGCGCCGGCCGCCATGGGCAAGCAGGAAGCGCTGAAAAAATTCACGGTCGACCTGACCGAGCAGGCCAGAAGCGGCAAGATGGACCCGATCGTCGGGCGCGACGACGAAATCCGCCAGATGGTCGACATCCTCATGCGGCGGCGCCAGAACAACCCGATCATGATCGGCGAGGCCGGCGTCGGCAAGACCGCCGTGGTCGAAGGCTTCGCCCAGCGCATCGCGCGCGGCGACGTGCCGCCGTCGCTCAAGGAAGTCCAGCTGCTGACGCTGGACGTGGGCCTGCTGCAGGCCGGCGCCAGCATGAAGGGCGAATTCGAACAGCGCCTGCGCTCGGTGATCGATGAAGTGCAGGCCAGCCAGAAGCCGATCATCCTGTTCATCGACGAGACCCACACCCTGGTCGGCGCCGGCGGCGCGGCCGGTACCGGCGACGCGGCCAACCTGCTCAAGCCGGCGCTGGCGCGCGGCACCCTGCGCACCATCGGCGCCACCACCTTCGCCGAATACAAGAAGCACATCGAAAAAGATCCCGCGCTCACGCGCCGCTTCCAGAGCATCCAGGTCGACGAGCCGAGCGAGCAGCGCGCCATCCTGATGATGCGCGGGGTCGCCTCGACCATGGAAAAACACCACAAGGTGCAGATCCTCGACGAAGCGCTGGAAGCGGCCGTGCGCCTGTCGCACCGCTACATTCCGGCGCGCCAGCTGCCCGACAAATCGGTCAGCCTGATCGACACCGCCTGCGCCCGCGTGGCCGTCAGCCTGCACGCCACCCCGGCCGAAGTGGACGACAGCCGCAAGCGCATCGAAGCGCTCAACACCGAACTGGAGATCATCAAGCGCGAAGGCGCGATCGGCATCGATACCGCCAAGCGCGGCGCCGACGCGGCCGCCCTGCTGGAAGAAGAGCAGGCCCGCCTGGCCGGGCTGGAACAGCGCTGGAACGAGGAGCGCGCGCTGGTCGACCAGCTGCTGTCGCTGCGCGAGCGCCTGCGCGATGGCGCCCACCCGGTCGAAGGCACCGGCAGCAAGCTCGAAAGCGCGGCCGAGGCCGAGGCGCCGGCCGACAACGAACAGGAACGCGCCGCCCTGAAGGAGCAGCTGAAGGCGGTGCAGGAACAGCTCAGCGCCCTGCAGGGCGAGAACCCGCTGATCCTGCCGACCGTGGACTACCAGGCCGTGGCCGCCGTGGTGGGCGACTGGACCGGCATTCCGGTCGGACGCATGGCCAAGAACGAGATGGAGACCATCCTCAACATCGCCTCCACCCTGAGCCAGCGCGTGATCGGCCAGGACCACGCCATGGAGATGATCGCCAAGCGCATCCAGACTTCGCGCGCGGGGCTGGACAATCCGAGTAAACCGATTGGCGTGTTCATGCTGGCCGGTACCTCGGGCGTGGGCAAGACCGAAACCGCGCTGGCGCTGGCCGAAGCGCTGTACGGCGGCGAGCAGA
>CBFGOU010000713.1:0-2939 GCA_965650445.1 uncultured Oxalobacteraceae bacterium
GCACCGCGTGGGGATCGGCGAGCGCGGCCTGAAGGAAGGCAACCTGGAATACCAGGGCCGCCGCGACTGCCAAGCCAGTGCGGTGCCGGTGGGCGGCATGGTCGATTTCATCAAGGGCAAACTGGCCCAGTGAAGCCGGGCGTGGCGATCGTGAAGCTGCTGGGCGCGTGGCTGTTGCTGGCCGCGGGCCTGGCCTCGGCCGGCAATCAGAAGGAGGAAGCGCTGGCGGACGGTATGCGCCTGGCCTTGTCGAACGCGATCCACGACGCGCGTCCGCCGCAGCCGGTGTTTCGCGATGAGCAGGCCAGGGCGCGTTACCAGCGCTGGCTGGCCGAGATGTCCAACCGCCTCAAGCGCAAGCTGCCCGATGACCAGGTAAGGCTGGAGTTTCTCGAAACGGCCTGGTACGAGGCCAGCCGCGCCGGGCTCGATCCCGGGCTGGTGCTGGGGCTCATTCAGGTGGAGTCGGCGTATCGCAAGTATGCGGTCTCGATGGTGGGCGCGCGCGGGTATATGCAGGTGATGCCGTTCTGGACTGGGGTTATCGGCGACAACGACCGCAGCAAGCTGTTCCACATGCAAACCAATCTGCGCTACGGCTGCTCGATCCTGCGCATGTATATCGACATGGAAGGCGGCAATCTGTACCTGGCGCTGGGCCGGTATAACGGCAGCCGCGGCAAGCCGCAGTATCCGAATGCGGTGCTGGCGGCGTGGAAGAAGTGGGAGTTTGGAGGGTAGGCGTCCCCGCTCCCGTGTATCAGCCCCCAAATGCAAAAGCCCCGGTCGCGTGACCGGGGCTTTCACATTCTTGGCTTGGACGAATGTCTCTTCTTCTTCGAATTACTTCAGGTGATCCGAAATCAGCTTGGTCATCTCGAACATCGAAACCTGGGCCTTGCCGCCGAAGACTGCCTTGAGCTTGTCGTCGGCATTGATCATGCGACGGTTCGCTGCGTCTTGCAGGTTCAGCTTCTTGATGTAGTCCCACACTTTCTTGGTCACTTCGGTACGCGGCAGCGGGGTCGAACCGACAACGGCAGCCAGATCCGACGACGGCGTCATGGCTTTCATGAAGGCGGCATTCGGCTTGCGCGCTGCTGCTGCCGGCTTCTTTGCTGCGGCCTTCGGGGCTGCAGCTTTTGCTGGAGCGGCTTTCTTGGCTGCTGGTTTAGCCGCTGCGGCCGGCTTGGCGGCCGCCTTCTTCGCTGGCGCTGCTGCTGGGGTTTTTTTGGCTGTTGCCATCTTCGAGCCTCCTTAACAAACACATGGGAAATTGCGCAATTGTTCGCACGGCTTATATTGGTGGGGTTTTACTCTTGATGCAAGTGTTTTTCGATAATTTATCCGCGATTTCATAGGGAAAAGCCCTTACTTACGCCCGCGATCGACGTTTTGCCACGCCGCGCCATGAGCGCGGCGCTTGCCAAAGCCGTTTTCGCCCTTACGGCATCCCGCCCGGCATCATGCCTTTCATCGAGCGCATCATCTTCATCAGACCGCCACCCTTGAGCTTTTTCATCATGCTTTGCATCTGGTCATACTGGGCCAGCATGCGGTTCACTTCCTGGACCTGCACGCCCGCGCCGGCCGCGATGCGGCGCTTGCGGGTGGCCTTGATCAGCTCCGGCTTGGCCCGTTCGGCCGGGGTCATGGAGTCGATGATGCCGACCATGCGCCGCACCTGCTTGTCGGCCTGGTCCATGTTGGCGCCGCCGGCGGCCTGCTGGAACTGGGCCGGCAGCTTGTCGATCAGGTTGGCCATGCCGCCCATCTTCTTCATCTGAGACAGCTGCGACTTGAAGTCGTTCATGTCGAAGCGCCCGCCGGTCTTGATCTTGTTGGCCAGATCGGCCGCGGCCTTGCTGTCGACACCCTTGCGCGCTTCTTCCACCAGCGCCAGGATGTCGCCCATGCCGAGAATCCGGTTGGCCATGCGCTGTGCATCGAAAGCTTCCAGGCCGTCGAGCTTTTCCGACACGCCGGCGAACTTGATCGGCTTGCCGGTGATGTGGCGTACCGACAGCGCCGCACCGCCGCGCGAATCGCCATCGAGCTTGGTGAGCACGATGCCGGTCAGCGGCAGCGCGTCATTGAAGGCCTTGGCGGTGTTGATGGCGTCCTGGCCGAGCATGGCGTCGACCACGAACAGGGTTTCGATCGGCTTGACGGCCGCGTGCACGGCCGAAATTTCCTGCATCATGGCTTCGTCGATACCCAGGCGGCCGGCGGTATCGATGATCAGTACGTCGTGATAATGCTTCCTGGCCCAGTCGAGCGCGTTGCGGGCGATATCGACCGGCTTGTCGCTGGCGGTGGACGGGAAAAAATCGGCGCCGACCTGCTTGCTGACCGATTCGAGCTGGGCGATCGCGGCCGGACGGTACACGTCGGCCGACACCGTCAGTACTTTCTTTTTCTTCTCTTCCTTCAGATACTTGGCCAGTTTGCCGACGGTGGTGGTTTTACCCACACCCTGCAGGCCGGCCATCAGGATGATCGCCGGCGGCTGCTGGGCAAACGACAGCTGGGACGCTTCCAGCCCCAGGTCCGCGCCCATCAGCTGGGCCAGTTCGCGCTGCACCACGCCGACCAGGGCTTGGCCGGGGCTGAGCGAGGCGATCACTTCTTCGCCCAGGGCTTTTTCCTTGACGCGGGCAATGAACTCGCGCACGGCGGGCAGCGCCACGTCGGCTTCGAGCAGGGCCAGGCGCACTTCGCGCAGCATCTCGGCGGTATTCGATTCGGTCAGACGGGCCTCACCGCGCATGGTCTTGACGACCTTGGCAAGGCGTTGGGTTAGATTATCTAGCATGGCGAACCTGACTAATTAAGACAGCGGGGGATTCAATTCGGACGCACAGGCAGTGCCCGGCAGGCCATCATTTTAACTCATGGCCCAGCCGAAGGGCTCTCTGCCCGTAGCGGCGCGATCCAGT
>CBFGOU010000714.1:0-2938 GCA_965650445.1 uncultured Oxalobacteraceae bacterium
CCTGCGCAGCCGCGGCGACAACCAGTTCCAGCTCGACCTGTGGGAATACAATCTGCGCAATAAACGCAGCGCCCTGCTGGTCGACTCCAAGGCGCTGGTGCCCAATGAAGTACTGTCGCTCGAAGAAAAGGCCCGGCGCGAACGCACCCGCACCGCCAGCCTGTCCGGCATCCTCAATTACAACTGGTCGCCCGACGGCAAGCAGCTATTGGTGCCGCTGGCCGGCGACCTGTACCTGGTCGACGCGGCCAATCCGAGTAAAGCGCGAAAGGTCGCCAGCGGCAATGTGGCCGATCCCAAGATCTCGCCCAAAGGCCGCTACCTCTCCTTCGTGCGCAAGCAAAACCTGTACGTGATCGACCTGACCACCGGCGCGGAAAAGCAGCTCACCACCGATGGCGGCGGCACGGTCTTCAACGGCGAAGCCGAATTCGTGGCGCAGGAAGAAATGGGCCAGACCACCGGCTACTACTGGGCGCCGGACGATTCGGCCATCGCCTACAAGCGCTACGACGAGGCGCCGGTGCCGGTGGTGCGGCGCGTCGAGATCCAGGCCGACCGCACCGACGTGATCGAGCAGCGCTACCCCGCCGCGGGCGATCCGAACGTGCTGGTCGGCCTGCGCATCGTGTCGCCAAACGGTGGCCCGTCGCGCGCGGTCGACCTGGGACCGGACCCCGACATCTATCTGGTGCGCGCCGACTGGAGCGCCGACAGCCGCCAGCTGATGATGCAGGTCCAGACGCGCGACCAGAAAAAGCTCGACCTGATCGCGGTCGACGCGGCCACCCTGGCCAGGCGCACCCTGATCAGCGAAACCTCGTCCACCTGGGTCAACCTGCACGACGACCTGCGCGTGCTGCCGAAAAGCCGCCACTTCATCTGGGCGTCGGAACGCAGCGGCAACAAGCACCTGTACCTGTACGACATGAACGGCAAGCTGCTGCACCCGCTCACCGAGGGAAACTGGGGCGTGGACAATCTGCTGGCGGTGGATGAAGCGGCCGGCCGCGTGTACTTCGCCTCGAACCGCGACGCAATCATCGACAAGCAGATCTACGCGGTACGCCTGGACGGCGCCGGGGCCGGCAAGCCGCAGCGCATCAGCAGCGGCGACGGCTGGCACGAGGCGGCCTTCGCGCGCAATGGCCAGATCTATGTCGACACCTTCTCCGACCCCAGCACGCCTCCGCAGGTATCGCTGCGCAAGGCCGACGGCAGCATGCTGAGCTGGCTCGAAAAGAACGCCCTCGACAGCAGCCATCCGTACGCCAGGTATATGGACAGCCACCTGCCGGTCACCTACGGCACGCTCAAGGCCGACGATGGGCAGACCCTGTACTACTCGCTGATCAAGCCGGCCAACTTCGATCCGGCCAGGCGCTATCCGGTATTCCTGTCGACCTATGGCGGACCGCACGCGCAGCACGTCACGCGCCAGTGGGACAAGCCGTTTTACCAGTACATGGCGCAGCAGGGCTTTGTGGTGTTCAGGCTGGACAACCGCGGCTCATCGCGGCGCGAGATCCCCTTCACCGCCGCGATCCACGGCGCGCTGGGCAAACATGAAGTCGAAGACCAGCTCACCGGCATCGACTGGCTGGGGCAGCAAAGCTTCGTCGATCCCAAGCGCATCGGCGTGTTCGGCTGGAGCTACGGCGGCTTCATGACCCTGCGCCTGCTGGCGGCGGCTTCCGACAGGATCGCCGCCGGCGTGGCGGTCGCGCCGGTGACCGACTGGGCGCTGTACGACACCCACTACACCGAGCGCTATGTGGGCGGTACGCCGAAAGCCTTGCCGCAGGCGTACCAGGAAAGCGGCGTGTTCGCGCATCTGGACGGACTCAAGTCGCCCCTGCTGCTGGTGCACGGCATGGCCGACGACAACGTCCTGTTCACCAACAGCACGCGCCTGATCGATGCGCTGGTCAACCGCGGCGTGCAGTTCGACCTGATGACCTACCCCGGCGCCAAGCATGGCATCTCGGCGCGCAAGAGCCAGCGCCATGTGTACGGGATGATCGAAGCGTTCTTCAGGCGCCAGCTGCAGCCGGAGAAATAAGCCGACGGACGATGCAAAAAAAGCTATACTTGCCGAAATTTTAAGTTGAGGTAAGTAGTGTTGACGTTTCTTTCCGCGCACGGTCAGATCGTGCTGGCGGCGTGCCTGCTGTATGGCCTGTTGGCAGCCGCATCGCTTGGCGTGAGCGTCGGCACGCGCTCGCGCCCGGCCAGCCAGCTGCGCCTGCAGGTCAATGCGTGGTGGCTGATCTTCCCGGTGGTGAGCGCCAGCCTGATGTTCTATCCGGTCGGTCCGGCCATCCTCGTGCTGGGCATCGGTGTCCTGGCCGCGCGCGAACTGGCGCCGCATGCCAGGCGCGCGCGGCTCCTGTTCGCCGTCTTCATCGCGCAGCTGGCCGCGTTCGCGGCGCTGGCGTGGATCTGGCCACCGCTGGGCATGGCGATCGCGGCCATGATCGGCGCCATCACCAGCGCCTGGTACTGCCTGGCCGGAACCCGCGCCGGCCTTCTGCTGGCAGCGTTCAGCATGACCATGGCCGGCCTGGGCTTCATCGTCGCGCTGACGGATCTTCCGCTGGCGCCCGGCATCCTGCTGGCCTGGCTGTTCTACCTGTTCGTACTGACGGCGCTGAACGATATCGGCCAGTTCGTCTTCGGCACCCTGTTCGGCAAGCAGAAGATCGTGCGCCATATCAGTCCCAACAAAACCTGGCAGGGCCTGGGCGGCGGCATTCTCGTCAGCGTGCTGGTGTCGCTCACCTTGGGCGAATACCTGCGGCTGGCGGCCAGCCAGCGCTGGCTGATCGCGGTCGGCGTGCTGCTGTCGCTGGGCGGCTTTGCCGGCGATGTCGGATTTTCGGCACTCAAGCGCCGGCTCGGCATCCCGCTCACGCTCGGCATCGTGATGATGGAGCTG
>CBFGOU010000715.1:0-2934 GCA_965650445.1 uncultured Oxalobacteraceae bacterium
CGCCCATGGCGCTGACCACCCCGGCGCCATCATCGTTGGCGCCAGTGGCCAGATCCCAGGAATCGAGGTGGCCCGACACCACCACGACCTCGTCGGCCTTGTCCGTGCCTGGCCAGTCGGCGATCACATTGAAGCTGTCGGCGTCCGGCAGCAATTGCGGCGTCAGGGTCAGCTTCATGGTCACCGGGCCGTGCGCGGCCAGCCGGCCGATCAGCAGCGCATCTTCGGTACTGACCGCGGCGGCGGGGATGCGCAAGCCATCCTTCAGGCCGGTGGTACCGGTGTGCGGCAGGCGGAAATCGGCGCCGCCGACCGAGCGCACCAGCACCGCCGCCGCGCCAAGCTCGGCGGCGCGCACCGGCCCCTGGAAGCGGTATTGCGCGCCCTGCACATAGGCCGGGCCAGCCAGGCCGCCATTGGCCATGGCCTGGTTGAACGGGATATCGAACAGCACGATGCGCCCTTTCACCTCGGCCGCGCGGGCCTTCAGTTCGTCAAAGCCGTGCAGCACGATGATCGGCGCGACCAGCCCGGTGGCGGCGGTGGCGCCGGAGCCGCCCAGGGCGGTCAGCACCACGCGCTGGGACAGGCCGCCTGGCCGGCCGGCGTACTCGACCAGTTCAGCCGTTTCCAGGCCGCGCACCCAGTGCGGCACCTTGACTGGCTGCAGCGTGACGGTGGCGCCCAGCTTGCGCAAGGCATCGGCGACCTGGCTGACGGCCGCCGCCGCGCCCGGCGAGCCGGACAGGCGCGGGCCGATCAGGTCGGTCAGGTCGCTCAGGCGCTCATAGGCCCAGTCGCTGGCCAGGGCGGTGTCGCGAATCCTGGCCAGGGCTGTCGGGTCGTTGCCGGGGGTAGCGGCGAGTGCGCTTGCACTGATGGTGCAGGCGACGAGGGTGCACAAGAGCTGGCGTTGCATGTGGCAAATCCTATCGGTTCCAAGAAGGAACTAAACAATAGCGTATTTGCACTATTTGCGCATTTCCATTACGCACCGACCAGGATGACGCGGGTGATTTCGGAAGGCGCCAGGAAGCGTTTCGGCGGCCCCCAGTAGCCGGTCCCGCGGCTGGTGTAGACCCACAGGCGCGCCAGCCGATTCAGGCCGGCGACGAAGGGCTGTTGCAGGGGCACGAAGAAATTCCACGGGAAAAATTGCCCGCCGTGCGTATGGCCCGACAGTTGCAGGTCGAAGCCGGCCTCGGCTGCGGCGGGCGCGGTGCGCGGCTGGTGCGCCAGCAGGATGCGCACGCGCACATTGTCCGGCGCATTGGCGGCAGCCGCGGACGGGTCGCTGCGGTGGCTTTCATCGAACTGATGGGCGGTATAGTCGGGCACGCCGGCGATCATCAGCGCATCGCCGCCGCGTTCGCGCACCACGTGCTCATTCATCAGCACGGTCAGGCCGAGGCGGCGCAATTCGGTGATCCATTCATGCGCGCCGGAATAATATTCATGGTTGCCGGTCACAAAAAACGTGCCGTCCGGCGCGCGCAGGCGCGCCAGCGGTTCGGTATGCAGGCGCAGGGTGCGCACGCTGCCGTCGACCAGGTCGCCGGTGATGGCGATCGCATCGGGCTTGAGCGCATTGACCTTGGTGACAATGGCATTCAGATAACCGCGCTTGATGGTCGGCCCCACGTGGATATCGGAAATCTGCACGATCGAGTAGCCGTGCAGCGCGGGCGGCAGGTTTTCAATCGGCACCTCGACATTGACCACGCGCGCCACCCGGCGCGCATTGACATAGCCGACCAGGGTTGCGCACGCGGCCAGCAGGGGCACGCCGATGGCGCTGCCGCGCTCGATGGCCGGCCCCGCCCCGCCGAACGGCATGGCGATCAGCAGGGCAAGATCGCGCAGCACCGTCAGCACCAGCAGCGACGAAAAAAAGCCCATCGCGAGCAAGCCCAGCCAGGTCAGCCGTTCGCGCCAGCGCGACTGCTTCAGGCGCGCGCCGATCAGCCCGGCCGGCAGCAGCATGGTCGATACCACCAGCAGCAGCGCACCGATGGCCACGCCGGCCGGCCCCATGTTGAGCGCCGGGATCAGACGCAAGCCGATATACAGATGCAACAGCGCAAGCAGGGTCAGTACCGTAACGACAACGCGGCGCGGGGGCATGGCAATCCTCGGAACAAGATGATGCAGGATAGATGGGGCACTCTACGCCAACTGCAAGGCCGTTTCCGCGCTTGTTACATGCTGTGTTCCATTTGTAATATTCTGTATTAACAATGGCGTTGCGCCGTGGGCCAGATATAGTGGCTCCATAGACCAGCGCATTCCTGATCGACTTCGATCCCGCTGGCAGCGAAAGGACAAAGCCATGTTGAAATCTACTACTGTCAAAATTGCAGGCGCCCTCATTCTGACGAGCGCCGTGACCGGTACCGCGCTGGCGAGCGACCGCGGTGTGAATACGGCGGTAGGCGCCGTGCTGGGCGCGGCGGTTGGCCACAGTGCCGGCGGACGCGACGGCGCGCTGGTCGGCGGCGTCATCGGTGCCGCGGTCGGCAACTCGATCTCCACCCGCGACAGCCGCACCCGGGTGTCGGCATCCTACAACAGCGGCTATTACAACGACCGCTACTATGAAGACCGCCGCTACCGGCCGCAGCCGGTGTACGTCGAGTCGCGCAGCTACTACCAGCCGGCCCCGGTGTATTACGAACGCCCGGTACGCTACTACCGCCAGCCGGAAGTGGTGATCGTCGAGCCGCGCGGCTACTACCGCGGCCACGGCCACCATCACGGCCACCACGGCCACTACGGCCGCTAACACCTCCGCTTGCCCCCGAAGCCGCCCCGTTCACGCCGGGCGGCTTTTTTTGGCTATGTCACCGGGAAGTGGTGGATATTGAACTTGTTCCGAATTTCCGAGGTCAAACCGCGACTACTCAACGATTCATTCGGAGGCCCGGTGGATACGCA
>CBFGOU010000716.1:0-2933 GCA_965650445.1 uncultured Oxalobacteraceae bacterium
CCGGGCTGAAGAATTACAACGCCACCAGCGTGATCGTGCAGGCGGACCGTATCGACGTGGTTAACTAAGCCGAGGGTGGCAGGCTGGGCAGTCCGGGCTGCGCGCCAGGCCGATGCTGGTCCACTCCATGGAGCGGCCGTCCAGCAGCAGCAGGCGGCCGGCCAGCGAGCGGCCGCTGCCGGTGACCAGCTTGAGCGCTTCGGCGGCCTGCATGGCGCCGACCACCCCGACCAGCGGAGCGAACACGCCCATGGGCGAGCAGGCCGCGTCTTCGAAGCGCTGGTCTTCGGGGAACAGGCAGGCGTAGCAGGGCGACGCTGCGCTGCGCGGATCGAACACGCTGATCTGGCCGTCGAAGCGGATCACCGCGCCCGACACCAGCGGCACCCCGCGGGCGAAACAGGCGCGGTTGACGGCGTGGCGGGTGGCGAAGTTGTCGCAGCAGTCGAGCACCACGTCGGACTGCGCCACCAGTTCGGCCAGGCGCCCGCCACTGACGCGTTCCTTCAGCGCGATCACGTCGCATTCCGGATTGATGGCTTGCAGCGCGGCCCTGCCCGACTCGACCTTGGGCTGGCCCACGCGCGCCGTGGTGTGCATGATCTGGCGCTGCAGATTGGTCAGGTCGACATCGTCGTCGTCCACCAGAATCAGCTTGCCGATGCCGGCCGAGGCCAGGTACAGCGCGGCCGGCGA
This sequence comes from uncultured Oxalobacteraceae bacterium, assembly GCA_965650445.1. Classification (GTDB taxonomy): domain Bacteria; phylum Pseudomonadota; class Gammaproteobacteria; order Burkholderiales; family Burkholderiaceae_D; genus Telluria_A. The sequence continues at coordinate 697 of CBFGOU010000716.1, forward strand.
ACCCAGGCCGCCGGCGCCGATCACCAGGGCGGTGGCGTCCAGCACTTTCTGCTGGCCCTCGATGCCGATCTCATCGAGCAGGATGTGGCGCGAATAGCGCAGCAGTTGCTGGTCGTTCATGCCGGCTTATTTTTTGACAGGCGGGGCGTGCAGCTCGGCCGGCTTGCCGGCCGGGTCGGCCGGCAGCGGCAAGCTGTCGCCGGCTTTGCTGTCGGCCTTGGCGAGCTTGACCGGCAAGCCCTTGAAGTGCCTGATGGCCTGGGCCAGCTGGAAATCGTCCGCGCCGCCGAATTCGAGCGGCTTGCGGCTGCGCGCCACGGCGCTGGCGCGCTGCTCTTCCTCGAATTCGTCGCGGCGCGCATTGGCGTCTTCCTTGGCGCTGCCGTTGGACAAGTGTTTTTGCAGGTCGGCTTCGCGTACGCGCAGGGCGTTCAAGCCATCGCCGTCGGCGGTTTCCTCGACCAGCAGGTCGGGGATGATGCCCTTGGCCTGGATCGAGCGCCCTTCCGGCGTGTAGTAGCGCGCGGTGGTGAGCTTGACGGCGGTGTCGGGGGTGAGCTGGCGCAGGGTTTGCACCGAACCCTTGCCGAAGGTCTGGCTGCCCATGATGATGGCGCGCTTGTAATCCTGCAACGCACCGGCGACGATTTCCGAGGCCGAGGCCGAGCCGGTGTTGACCAGCACGACCATGGGCACGGTCTTGAACAGGGCGGGAAGCCGGGCAATCAGGTCGGCGCCGCGGATTGCGTAGAACTCGCGCTTGGCGAGGTAGCTCTGGTTCTGTTCGGCCAGCTGGCCCACGGTGGAGACGATTTCCTTGTCGGGCGGCAGGAACGCGGCCGATACGCCGATGGCGCCCGGCAGCAGGCCGCCCGGATCGTTGCGCAAGTCGAGCACCAGGCCTTTCAGGCTGGGGTCCTGGGCGTACAGGAAGTTGAGCTTCTTGGCCATTTCTTCCAGGGTCAGTTCCTGGAACTGGCTGATGCGCAGCCAGGCGTAGCCCGGCTCGATCATTTTGGCCTTGACGCTCTGCACGCGGATTTCTTCGCGCACCAGCGGCACGATCCAGGGCTTGTCGTCGCCCTTGCGGGCGATCGTCAGCACCACCTTGGACTTGGGCTCGCCGCGCATTTTCTTGATGGCTTCATCCAGCGTCAAGCCCTTGATCGGGGTGTTGTCGATGCGGGTGATCACATCGCCCGCCTTGATGCCGGCGCGAAATGCCGGCGAATCTTCGATCGGGGTAATGATCTTGACGTAGCCGTCTTCGCTGGCCACTTCGATGCCGAGCCCGACAAAGCGGCCCTGCATGCTTTCCTTCATTTCGCGGTAGGCTTTCTTGTCCAGGTAGACCGAGTGCGGGTCCAGCGAGGACACCATGCCGCTGATGGCTTCCGACAAGAGTTTCTTGTCTTCGACGGGTTCGACGTAGTCGGTCTTGATCAGGCCATAGACATCGGCCAGCTGGCGCAGTTCCGACAGGGGCAAGGGGGCGCTGGCCGTGGCTTTTTCCGCCAGCGCGGAAAACTGCAGCGACAGGGCCACGCCGGCCACCATGCCCATGCCGACCAGGCCGATACTCTTGACTTTGATTGCCATACCACCATCCGTTAGAAACTGACCCAGCCGGCCGGGTCGAAGGCCGCGCCGCGGTGCCTGAGCTCGAAGTATAGCCCCGATTCCTCGTTGCCGCCGGTGTTGCCGGCGCTGGCGATGGCCTCGCCGCCCTTGACGGCATCGCCCACGCGCTTGAGCAGCGACTGGTTGTTGCCGTAGATGGACAGGTACTCGCTGCCGTGGTCGATGATGATGAGGTTGCCGAACCCGCGCATCCAGCTGGAAAACACCACCCGGCCGGCGGCCACGGCGCGCACGTCGCTGCCTTCGTCGGCCTTGATGAACATGCCCTTCCAGCTCGGCCCGCCGCCGCGCTTGGCGCCGAACCTGGCCAGCACCTTGCCGCTCACCGGGGCGCGCAGCTTGCCGCGCAGGCTGGCAAAGGCGCCGTCCAGCGGGGCCGGCGCCAGCGCCACGTCGCCCGGTTTGGCGGCGTCCGGGTCGTTCTCGGCAGGGGCCGGGTTCTCGGCCACCTTCGGCTCCTCGCGAACCGGCTTGGGCGGCAGCGGCCTGGCGCCCGGCCTGGCCGCTTCGCGCGCCAGCCGTTCGCGCTCGGCTTTGTCGCGCGCCGCCCTGGCCTGGGCCAGCGCGCGCGCTTCGGCTGCGGCCTTGGCTTTGGC
>CBFGOU010000717.1:0-2933 GCA_965650445.1 uncultured Oxalobacteraceae bacterium
ACGGGAACGCTGGTGATATTGAAAGCGGTGGGCATGGCATGGCTCCTTACTTATTCGGCCAGCGCCGGTTCGGCCGGCGCGGCATCCTTGTTGATGCGAAGCTGCTGATAAGCATTGCGTTCCTGCTCGTCGAGGCTGACGATGTAGGGCGCGATCGGCCGCTTGAAACACGTCATTTCGCCATTCACCTTGGCCACTTGCACGTGGACAAACCATTCTGCATCGTTGCGTTCGGGGAAGTCCACGCGCTGGTGGTACAGCCCCCAGCGGCTTTCCTTTCTATATAGCGAGGCGCGCGCGGCCAGTTCGGCACAGTCGCGGATCGCGTGCACTTCCATTGCGCGCATCAGTTCATGCGGATTGCTGGCACTCATGCGGTCCAGATCGGCGCGGATGGCCTCGAAGCGGGCCAGGCCAATCTCCATCTTCCTGGTGACCTTGGGCGGCTGCAGGTAATCGTTGACCATGCGGCGCAGCTTGTACTCCACCTGCGACGGCGGCAAGCCGCCGGCGCGGCTGAGCGGCGCCCACACGCGGGCGCGCTCGGCCTCCACCTGGGCGTCGTCAAGCTCAGGCAGCGCGTTGTCGGCGCAATACTGGGCGGCGCTTTCGCCCGCCAGCTTGCCGTAGACAAAAGCTCCCAGCATATAGTTGTGCGGCACGCAGGCGAGATCGCCCGCCGCGTACAGACCGGACACCGTGGTGCGCGCCTGCTCGTCCACCCACACGCCGGAAGCCGAGTGGCCGCTGCACAAGCCGATTTCGGAGATGTGCATCTCGACCATGTGCTGGCGGTAATCGGTGCCACGCCCCTCGTGGAAACGTCCGCGGCTGGGGCGCTCGTTGGTGTGCAAGATGTGTTCGATGGTGCTGATGGTTTCCTCGGCCAGATGGTCCAGCTTGAGGAAGACCGGGCCATTGCCGCCCTGAAGTTCGTTATAGAACTCCTGCATCATCTGCCCGCTCCAGTAGTCGCACTCGATGAAGCGTTCCCCCTTGTTATTGGTGGTGTAGCCGCCGAACGGGCCGGTGACGTAGGCGCAGGCCGGGCCGTTGTAATCCTTGATCAGCGGATTGATCTGGAAGCACTCGATGCCCGACAGCTCCGCGCCCGCATGGTAGGCCATGCTGTAGCCGTCGCCGGCGTTGGTCGGGTTTTCATAGGTGCCGAACAGATAGCCGGACGATGGCAGGCCAAGGCGGCCGGCGGCACCGGTCGCCAGCACCACGGTCCTGGCGCGGATCACATGGAAGTCGCCGGTGCGGCAATCGAAGGCCATGGCCCCGGCGATGCTGCCGTCCGGCGCGGTCAGCAGGCGCGTGGCCACCAGCCGGTTGCTGATTTCGACGCGGGCACGCTTCAGACGCCGGTACAGCACCTTCTTGATATCGTGGCCTTCGGGCATTGGCAGCACATAGGTGCCCATGTGGTGAACCTTGCGCATGGCGAAGTCGCCGTTCTCATCCTTTTCGAATTTGACGCCCCAGCGATCGAGTTCCTCGATCATGGCGTAACTGTTTTCCGCGTACGCCATCAGCGTTTTCTGATTGACGATGCCATCGTTGGCGGTGGTGATTTCCTTCACATACTGTTCAGGAGTGGCGAATCCGGGCACGACGGCATTGTTGAGCCCGTCCATGCCCATGGAGATGGCGCCGCTGCGCTTGACATTGGCCTTTTCAAGTAAGAGGACACGGAGGGCCGGATTGGCCTCCTTGGCTTTGACAGCGGCCATCGGGCCGGCGGTGCCGCCGCCGATGACGAGCACGTCGACTGTTTGAATGTGGGTTTGCATGTTCTCGCTCGCCGGTGTCTGAGACACACTGATTACGTGGGAGAAGCAAGTCTATCGGCGCACTGATGAGCGGGGAACGAATGTTATTGCCATTACTTATACGGAAAACGAGTGACAAGCGCGCGTAACATTTACGACGTTCAACAAGACGTACGCAATTCATTTCCAGCGCTCACTAAACCCTTGTTTTCACAACAAAATATTTATATTTATGCTCGTTTTCAAACGGGCGCGGGGAAGTCGTGATGTAAACTTCAAGATCATTTCCAAGCAAGGAGTTTAACAATGAGTATTCAGAAATTGATCTTGGCAAGCGTCGTAGCACTGGGTGTGGCAGCGTGCAGCTCGACCGGCACCACCACTCCCGACAACGCAACGGCGGCGAACGGCGGCGGCATGGCACCGAAGGGCGCGGTTGAGACCGGCGACAGCGGCACCACCGCGAGCGGCAACGCGACCGCAGGCGCAGCCGGCACTGCCACGACCACCAGCAGCATGGGTGCATCGTCGAGCGGCACGACGACGACCAGCCCGGCGCAGGACCAGGTTCAGCCAAGCACCAACAAGTAATCAATGCTGACGCGGCCTCAATGGCCGCAACTTGGCGAATAAAAAGCCGGCGTGAAGCGTACCCAGAGGGTTTGCTCACGCCGGCTTTGTACGTGCCGCTCAAGTTGCGATGCCAGCTCGCAACCGATATAGCCTATTGAATGCTACGCTCCGCCGCCACCCGCAACGCAGCACACAGTATCCCATTGCCCGCCGGGCAAGTCGTCGAACTGAGGTTCCGGATTTTTTCGAGATCATCAGTATCGAGAGTAGTATCGATGTGGCGAACCACGAAAAGCTTAAACGCGGGATCATCCTTCGCAATCCGTGCGAGCGCGGGAAGTGTGCTCCAGCGATCGATCAACAATCGTGCCACTGCTTCGGAGTATCCCTCAGCAATACTGCCATCATCACAGTGACCGTATTTTTTCGCGGCACGCCAAACCTTGTCCCAGCTGCCCAAGTCGTCGACCGTGGCTGCAGCCATCTCTGCTTCCTTTGCAGAACAGACTTTTGCCCAGGCAATAGCGGGCAAGGCGATCACCCCGACGAGGGCGATACGCAACGCGATAGATCGAATGAGGAGCA
>CBFGOU010000718.1:0-2930 GCA_965650445.1 uncultured Oxalobacteraceae bacterium
CTGTCTACAGGCAGATTAAGCAGTAAATTGGCATTTCTCCCTATCGATTCATAATCGGCCCGATCTGATCCTGATGGACATCGTCATGCCGCGGATGGACGGCGTGGAGGCGACGCGGCGCCTGCGCGCGCTGCCGGGCCTGGCCGAGGTGCCGATCATTGCGGTGTCCGCCAGCGCCTTGAGCCAGGACGAGGAGCGCTGCCTGGCTGCCGACGTGAATGCCTTTTTGCCGAAGCCGCTTGACCATGACCGGCTGGTGTCGCACATCGCCAGGCTGTTGCAGCTGCCGCTGATTTACGAACCGTCCGCCCGGCCGATGCCGGACGAGACGGAGCGCGCAACGCTGGTGTTGCCACCGAAGGAACAGATCGACGCCTTGTATGCGTTGGCGCGCCTGGGCAACATGCAGGAGCTCTTGCGCTGGGCCGAACAGCTGGAAGAGCTCGATGACCGCTACCGGCCGTTTGCCGATCAATTGCAGGTGCTGGCCAAAGCTTACCAATCCAAGGCCATTCTGATGCTTGCAAAGCGCTGCCTGGAGCACAGTGAGATTGTCGGGCCGACTCAACCGTTAGGAAACAAATGATTCAAATTCTGATAGCCGACGATCATGCGATTGTACGCGGCGGGCTGAAACAGCTGCTGGCGCTGGTCGATGATGTCCAGGTGAGCGCTGAAGCGACCAGCGGCACGCAAGTGATCGAATTACTGCGCACCAACTGCTTCGACCTGGTCTTGCTGGATATGAACATGCCTGGCATCAGCGGCATCGATCTCATCACCCGGATCCGTTTGCACGATGCCAAACTGCCGGTCCTGGTGCTGAGCATGCGCAACGAGGTGCAGGTTGTGCGACGGGCATTCAAGGCGGGCGCCACCGGTTACCTGACCAAGGACAATGAACCGGAAGTGCTGATGATGGCGATCCGCAAGACAGCCGCCGGACAGCGTTTCATCGATCCGCTGCTGGTCGACCAGATGGTGTTCGACACGGACAAGCCGGACGCGTCCGCGGCGCAGGAGCGGCTGTCCAACCGCGAGTTTCACATTCTGAGCCTGCTGGCGCGCGGCATGAGCGTCAATGACATCGCCGAGGAGCTTGCCATCAGCAACAAGACCGTCAGCACGCACAAGGCGCGCCTGATGCAAAAGATGAATTTCCAGAGCAACGCCGATCTGGTGCGTTACGGCATCGAGCATGGCGTGATCGATTAAGGTGGAGCAATCGGCAATGAGCTCCGGGCCCGCCATCGGCACGATTCTGATCGTCGACGATACGCCCGCCAATCTCGGCGTGATCGAGGCGGGCCTGTCGCGCTACGGTTTTCGGGTGCTGGTTGCGCAGGATGGCGAAGAGGGACTGGACCGGGCCGTCCTCGCCCAGCCGGATCTGATTCTGCTCGACGTGCTCTTGCCGGGGATAAATGGCTTCGAGGTTTGCCGGCGCTTGCAGGCCTTTGCCGGTACCCGCGATATCCCGGTCATCTTCATGACCGCCTTGACCAGCACCGAGCACAAGATCGCCGGCTTCGACGCGGGCGCGGTCGACTACGTCACCAAACCCTTGCAGATCGACGAGGTGATCGCGCGGGTCAACATGCAATTGCGCTTTCGCATGCTTCAAAAAGAGCTGGAAGCGAAAAACATTCAGTTGCAGATGCACCTCACCGGCCTGGAGCAGCGAGTGGTCGAGCGAACTTTCGAGCTGAGCGAAAGCAACCGGCGCTTGCGCGAGGAAATCGAGGAACGCAAGCTGATCGAGGAACGCCTGGCGCTGAAAACATTTGCGTTGGACAAAGTGCGTGAAGCGGCTTACCTGATCGGCGAACGTGGCCAGCTCGTGTACGTGAACGATGAATGCTGCCGCGCCTCCGGATACAGCCGGCAGGAACTGCTCACCATGCACGTCGCCGACCTCGAATCCGACAGGCCGGACGAGGTGTGGGCCGCGCGCTGGCAGCGCGTGCGCGCGCAAGGGGCGTGCATAGACGCATCGAATCATCGCGCCAAGGATGGACGCAGGTTTCCGGTGGAGCTCAGCTGCAATTATTTCGAATACAAGGGGAGCGCCTATTGCCTGACGCTGGCGCGCGACATTGCCGAGCGCCAGGCGGCGGAGACGGCGTTACGCGAGAACGAATGGAAGTTCCGCACCCTGGCGGAAAATTCGCCGGACATGATCGTGCGTTACGACCGCGCATGCCGGCGCGTCTACGTCAACCCGGCCTGCGAGAAGGCGACCGGATTTACGGCAGATTGCCAGTTGCCGCATCTGCCCGAGGGCAGGTGGCAGAGCGACATATCGGCTGAGCGCTATGTGGCCATGCTGCGGCAGGTCATGGACACCGAAACCGCCATCGAAAGCACCCAGACCTGGCCTGACCGGTCCGGCCGCCCGGCGCACTACATTTCCCATCTGGTCCCCGAATACGACATGGAAAAGCGGGTGCGGGGAGTGCTGACGATCTGGCGCAACATTACCGCGCTCAAGGAAGCCAAAGCCCGCCTTGAGGAATCGCGCATGCAACTGCGTGCGCTGGCGGCCCGCCGCGACCAGTCGCGCGAGGACGAGCGCAAGCATATTGCCCGCGAATTGCACGACGAGCTGGGGCAGACCCTCACCGCCTTGCGCATGAGCGTGTCCTTGCTGCGGGTGCGCTTCGGCGAAAACAATCCGGCCCTGATGGACCATGCCAGGAGCATGACCGAACTGGTGGACCGGAATATTCAGGTGGTGCGCAACGTCGCTTCCACGCTGCGTCCGGCGGCGCTGGACATGGGGGTGCCGTCCGCGCTGGAGTGGCTGGTGGACCAGTTTGTCATGCATACCGGCATTGCGTGCGAGCTGCGTGTGGCGGAAGAGGCGATCGCGCTCGCCGATGACGGCGCGATGGTGGTGTTTCGTGTGGTGCAGGAATCGCTGACCAACG
>CBFGOU010000719.1:0-2912 GCA_965650445.1 uncultured Oxalobacteraceae bacterium
TGGCCTGCATGACGCGCACGCGCTCGGGCCAGCCGGGCAGCTTGTTGTCGACGTAGTCGAGCAGTTCGTCGGCGTAGTCGGTGATGCGGGCGTAGTACATCGGAATTTCGCGCTTTTCGATCAGCGCGCCGGAACGCCAGCCGCGGCCGTCGACCACCTGCTCGTTGGCCAGCACGGTCTGGTCGACCGGGTCCCAGTTCACGGTGCCGGTTTTTTTGTAGATGATGCCTTTTTCGAGCATCTTGAGGAACATCCACTGGTTCCACTTGTAGTATTCCGGCTTGCACGCGGTCATTTCGCGCGACCAGTCGATCGCCAGGCCCATCGACTGCATCTGCTCCTTCATGTGGGCGATGTTGGCGTAGGTCCATTGCGCGGGCGGCACGTTATTGGCCATCGCGGCATTCTCGGCCGGCATGCCGAACGCGTCCCAGCCCATCGGCATCAGCACGTTGTAGCCGTTCATGCGCAGATAGCGGTACATCACGTCATTGATCGTATAGTTGCGCACGTGTCCCATGTGCAGCTTGCCCGAAGGGTAAGGCAGCATCGAGCAAGCGTAGTACTTGCCTTTCGGGAAACGCGGGTCGTTTTCCACCGCTTTATAGGCGTCGATCGCCTTCCAGTGCTGTTGCGCGGCTTGTTCGACGTCGGCGGGACTATATTTATCTTGCATGATTGTGCGGCCAATAGGGGAATAAGAACCGGACATTATACTTCTTCATCCCGTATTCAGGCTGACCCGGCGGTTTCGCGGAACCTTTATTCCACCGCTGGGTCGAATGTATATGAACAGTCAATTCGCCGCGGACCTTCGCGCCTTGGAGGGGCGCCTGGTGGAGAAAATAGCGGATACGGAAGGGCAGCTGAGCGGCCGCCTCGACGCGGTACGCGACGAGCTCTTCGCCAGCATCGATACCATGCACATCGAATTGAACGCTCGCATCAACCGGCTGGAGGGAAAAATCGAGGCCGAATTCAGATTGCTGCGCTGGATGATGGCAACGGTGGCCGCAATCAATATCGCACTGCTGGCGAAGTTGGTGTTCATGTAGGCATCGCCCCTCCGTCACCTGCCGAAAAACAGGTCCTCGAACTCTCCCGCGCAAACCAAGCTGCGCAGTGTTGCCGGCCGCGTGGCGGCGCGGCTTACTTGAGGACCAGGCGCAGCGCCGGCTTTTCGCCGTAGTCGTCATAGCGCTCGTTGATGCCGGCAACGCAGTACGTCACTTCCTCGAGCAGGTCCGGCAGCCGGGCTTTGAGGGCAGCGGCACCGGTCACGACGATGTCCAGCACTTCGTTCGGCTTGAGACGAAAGCGCGTCATGTTTTCCTCGTCGCGCAGATAGCTGAGGCAATCGACCCAGGCATCCATCGTATTGCCGTAAAACTCGGGGAAACCGAAGGCGCGCTTGCATTCGGCATGAAAATTTGCTGCGTCGGTGATCAGGTCGCCATTCAGTTCAACGCTTGCCATCAGGCTTCTCCTTGGGATCGGTGACAAAACCGAGTTTGGTCAAGCCGTGCTGCTGGGCCGCGGCCATGACCTGGGCCACGGCTTCATAGCGGGTGTTTTTGTCGGCACGCAGGGCAATGTCGGGCTGCACCGGGCTGCTGGCGGCTGCGCGCAGTTTGCCTTCGAAGGCGGCGGCGTCGACCTTCTCGTCGCCCCAAAACACGGCGCCCGCGGCATCGATGGAAATGCTCACACTGTCGGGCTGGGCCTGGGACAGCGCGGCCTTGGCCGCTGGCAGCTCCAGCTTGACCGCGCTGGTCATCATCGGCGCGGCAATAATAAAAATGACCAGCAGCACCAGCATCACGTCGACCATGGGCGTGACGTTAATGTCGCTCATCATCGATTGCTGCCGCTGGGGATTGAAGCTGCCGAAGGCCATGCCGCCGCCTATTTGCCGAAGTAGGAATGCAGATCGTGGGCAAAGCCGTCGAGCTCGGCCAGGGTGAGCCGGTTGAGCCGGTTCAGGGCGTTGTAGGCCAGCACGGCCGGAATAGCGACCAGCAGGCCGAAGGCGGTCATGATCAAGGCTTCGCCGACCGGGCCGGCCACCTTGTCGATCTGCACGATGCCTTCGGCCGAGACGGTCGAGAGCGCATGGTAGATGCCCCACACCGTGCCCAGCAGGCCGACGAAGGGGGCGGTGGCGCCGATCGAGGCCAGCAGGGTCAGGCCGCTTTCGATACGGTGGGTGGAGCGCGTGATGGCCTGGCGCAAGACGCGGATGACTTGCTCGTCGCGGCTCATCTCGCCCGCCAGGGTGGCGGCACCCCGGCTGTAGGCCAGCCCGGCCGCCGGCAGCGGCGCATACACCTGTTCGCGGTCGGCCACGGAGAGCAGCGCCAGGCCATCCTGCAGAGTGGGCGCATTCCAGAACGCATCCACGGCCGGGGCCGCGCGCCGTACGCGCCAACTGCTGTAGCTTTTCGACAGGATGATGACCCAGCTCGCCAGCGACATGGCCAGCAGCAGCCATGCCACCGCATGGCCGAGCGCGTCGCCTTGCGCCCAGTAACTGGCGATGCTGAAATGGTTGACCGGCGCGCTCATCGGCGTGTCAGCGCGCCAGCCCCAGCACGTCGTTCATGTCGAACAGGCCGCAGCTCTTGTCGGCCAGGAAGCGCGCGGCGCGCAGCGAGCCCTGGGCGTAGCTGACCCGGCTGCTGGACTTGTGGCTGATCTCGATGCGCTCGCCGATGCCGGCAAACAGCACCGTGTGGTCGCCAATAATGTCGCCGCCGCGCACGGTGGCAAAGCCGATGGTGGACGGATCGCGCGCGCCGGTCACGCCTTCGCGGCCGTACACGGCGCACTGCTTCAGGTCGCGGCCGAGGGCCTCGGCCACCACTTCGCCCATCTTGAGCGCGGTGCCGGACGGCGCATCGACCTTGTGGCGG
>CBFGOU010000720.1:0-2906 GCA_965650445.1 uncultured Oxalobacteraceae bacterium
GGTGCAGGTAGGACAGCGAGGAATAGCCGGTGCCGAAATCGTCGATCGCCACCGATACGCCCAGCTGGCACAGTTTGTTGAGCTGCTCGATGGCGTACTGCGGATTGCGGATGCAGATGTTTTCGGTGATCTCGACTTCGATCTGGTCGGGCGAAATCCCGTAGCGCAGCAGAGCGCCGCGCATCTTTTCAAAAAAATCGCCGCGGTCGAGGTATTGCGGCGACAGGTTCAGCGACAGCCGGATCGACTGGCCGCCGGCGGCGTTCCAGACCAGCATGTCGCGGCACAGCGCGCCGATCATCCAGTCCGAAATCGGCAGCATCAGGCCGTTTTCTTCCGCGAAGGGGAGGAACTCGCCGGCCGTGAGCAGGCCGCGCTGCGGATGGTTCCAGCGCATCAGCCCTTCGGCGCCGACGATGCGGCCGGAGATCACGTCGATCTGCGGCTGGTAGTACATCTCCAGCTCGTTCTGCTCGAGCGCCTTGCGCAAGCTCTGTTCGAGCGCGATCTTCTGGTGCGACACGTCCAGCATCGAGTTGTGATAGAAGCTGTGGCCGTTCTTGCCGAGCGCCTTGACCTGGTACATGGCGATGTCGGCGTGGCGCAGCAGTTCGTCGATCGATTCGCCGTCGCCCGGATAGATGGCGATGCCGATCGAGGCCGAAATATGCACTTCATGGCCGTCCAGGTCGAAGGGCTGGTGCAGGCATTCGAGGAACTTGTCGGCGATGGCCTTGGCGTCCTCGCGGTCGCGCAGCTCGGGCAGCACGATGGTGAATTCGTCGCCGCCCTGGCGCGCCAGCGTGTCGCCGCGGCGCAGGCAATCCTTCAGGCGCACCGCCACCTGCTGCAGCAGTTCGTCGCCCTTGACGTGGCCGAGCGTGTCGTTGACCAGCTTGAAGCGGTCCAGGTCGATGAACATCACGGCCAGCTCGGTCAGCTTGCGCTTGGCCTGGATCACGGCCAGCCCGAGACGGTCCTTGAACAGCATGCGGTTGGGCAGGTCGGTCAGGATATCGTGGTAGGCCTGGTAGGAGATCACTTCCTCGGCGCGCTTGCGGTCGGTGATATCGCGCGCCACGCCGTAAGTGCCGAAGAACTCCAGTTTCTTCACGTCCTGGTCGGGCACGTGCATGCCGATCGAATTGAGGCTGATCGTCATGAGGGTGTTGTTGAAGGTGCGGTCGGCGCCGTTCCCGCTGTGGCACTTCAGGCGCAGCTCGACATTGCGCGAGGCGCGTTCGTCCACGCGGCGCTCGTTGAACACGTAGCGCGCGCGCTCCAGGTCTTCGTCGTGCACCAGGATCGAGTAATGCTTGCCGATCAGTTCCTCGCGCGAGAAACCCAGCAGCTGATAGGCGCGGTCGTTGACGAAGGTGAAGCGGCCTTCATGATTGAGCGTGTAAATGATGTCGGGCGAACTGTCGACCAGATAGCGGTACAGCTTTTCCGAATTCTCCAGCTGCGAGGCGATATGCTGGTTGGCCACTTCCAGGCGGCGCTGCTGGAGCGCGTTGGCCACGGTCTTGAGCAGCTCTTCGCGGCTGTAGGGCTTGCGCAGGTAATCGTAGGCCCCGCGCCGCAGCGCGCCGATGGCCGATTCGATGCCCACTTCGCCGCTCATGACGATGACGTCGGCGCCGATGCCCTTCTCGTTGATGAAGTCCATGATCTCGTGCCCGCTCATGTCGGGCAGGCGCAGGTCGAGCAGCACCAGATCGAAGCGCACCTTGGACAGCTGGGCCACCGCTTCGCTGCCGCAGGTGGCCGTGACGAGATGGTAGCCGCGCCCGCGCAGCAGTTCGTACAGCGAGGACAGCAGGCGCGGTTCGTCGTCCACCAGCAGGATGCGCGGCATCATGTCCGCTTCCAGCCGGGTGACGGGATGGCTGGGATCGGCGCCGGACGGCAGCGGCGCCAGGCCGGCAGGATTGAAGTTCATCGCATCCTTCATACGGAGTCCATCGCCCGGGCCTGCGCGCCGGTGACGATGCCTGCCCCGCTGCGCGCCGGCAGCAGGATTTCAAAAGTGGTGCCCTGGCGGCCGGAGCGGCAGCTGATCAGGCCATCGAGTTTCTTCACCAGGCTGTGCACGATCGACAGGCCCAGGCCATGGTGCGCCCCGTCCTTGGTGCTGCGCACCGGGGAAAACAGATTGGCCAGCACCTCGGCCGACAGCCCGGGACCGGTGTCGCTGACCACCAGTTCCAGGTACAGCCGGCGTTCGCGGTTGACGTGGCCGCGGTTGGCGATCTCGATGCGCCCGCCGTTGGCCGCCAGCGCTTCGACCGCGTTCTTGACCAGGTTGACCAGGATTTGCTTGAGGATGTCGGCATCGCCTTCGATGGCGTGGTGTTCCTGGTCCATGCTGGCGGTAATCTGCACGCTGCCCGGCACGAAGTCGGTGGCGCGGAACAGGCGCAGCACGTCGTCGACCACCTTGTTCACATCGGTGGCGCGCATGCCGTCGCTCGGCTGCAGGTCGGCCAGGCCGCTGATCAGTTGTCCGACCCGGTCGATCTCTTCGTTCAGGATCGACATCTCGCCCACCACCGGCTCGCGCCGCGCCAGCTTGTGGTCCAGCACCGACAGGTAGTTCTTGATGATCGACAGCGGGTTGTTCACCTCGTGCACCACCCGGCGCGACGCTTCGCGGTATTCCTCGGCCACGTGGGCCAGCTGGCGGCGCGCGTGGCCGCGTTCGGACAGTGCGGTTTCCAGCGCGGCCGCCGCCTGTGCGCCGAAGGCCTGCATGAAGCGCTCGCGCTTCTGGCAAGCGGGCAGCTGCCAGGCGGCGACGCCGCCGATCAGGACACCGAGGCAGCGCGCGCCGGCCACCAGCGGCACGCACACCAGGCTGTCGCTGCCGAGCATGCGGAACAGCTGCTCTTCCGCCAGGCCCAGCT
>CBFGOU010000721.1:0-2892 GCA_965650445.1 uncultured Oxalobacteraceae bacterium
CACCGCAAGCACGACGGCAGCCTGCCGATCATCGGCGTGAACACCTTCCGCAATCCGCACCCTCCCGCCAGCGTGCAAAAGATCGAACTGGCCCGCTCCACCGACGACGAAAAGCAGTCGCAGCTCGCGCGCCTGGCCGGCTTCCACGCGCGCCACGCCGGCGCGGCGCCGCAAGCCCTGGCCGGGCTGCAGCAGGCGGCGATCGACAACGCCAATGTATTCGACAAACTGATGGATGCGGTGCGGGTCTGCTCGCTGGGGCAGATCACCGACGCGCTATTCGAATTGGGCGGCCAGTACCGCCGCAATATGTAGACGATGTGGACGGACTCAGTTCAGGCAGGGTCCCGTCGTGGCGCCGGGCACCAGCACCGGCTTCCACAGCACCTGCAACTCTTCAGGCGGGGTGCCGTTGACCAGGGCCGACAGCATCTCGATCATCTTGGCGCCGGCCTGGCGCGAATACGGCTGGTCGATGGTGGTCACGTTCGACACCAGGCTGTCTTCGATGCTGCCCCAGACGATGACCGAGATCTCCTTGCCGATCGTCACCCCGGCGTCGAGCAGCGCGCGCACCGCGCCCACGCCCGACAAATGATTGTCGACGATGAGCGCGCTCGGGCGCGGCGAACAGGCCAGCAGTTCCTGCATCGACTGGTAGCCGGCGCGCCGGTCCAGGCAATTGTCGCGCAAATAGCGCGGATCGACTTCCAGGCCCGCTTCGCGCATGCAGTCGATGAAGCCGCGCTTGCGCTGCGCGGCGAAATTGAGTTCCAGCGGCGCGCTGATCAGGGCCACCCGGCGGTGTCCATGTTCCAGCAGGGTCTGGCACGCCATGCGGATACCGGCCTCGTGATCGTAATCGAACCAGGCATAGGGCTGGTCGAGCGTGGTGCGGCCGTGGGCAACGAAGGGAAAGCGCTTGCCGATCAGATAAGCGATGCGCTCGTCGTGCACCATGGTACGGCTGACCACCAGGCCGTCGACGCGGCGCCCGCGCACCATCTTGTCGTAGGACGGCAATTCATTCGAGGACGACACCGGCGCGATGATCAGGTTCATGGCGCTTTTCTCCAGCGCATTGGACATGCCGCCCACCACGCTCAAGAACATCGGATCGCCCAGATCGCTCGGCAGCAGCGGATAAATGATGCCGAACACATTGGTGCGGCCCACCGCCAGGCTGCGCGCCATCGGATTGGCTTCGTAGCCGGCTTCCTTGGCGGCGGCCATGACCCGCTCGCGCGTTCGCACATTGACCTCGGGATAACCGTTCAGCGCACGGCTGACCGTCGTTTTCGAGATTCCGAGCGTGCGGGCGAGGCTCTTGAGGTTCATGTTGGGCGAACTGGCGCTGAGTTAACGTTAACTGTCGATTATAGCAACGAAACAGCCCCGGCCGCCCACCGGCCGAACCCACTGGGGGCGCATTTACTCGAGCACGCAGCTGTATTGCAGCCTGGTCCAGGCCGGCATGCTCCGATCCTTGGCGCTCATGGATGGCGGCGAAGCGGCCTTGCGCCAGGATGGATCGGGGCGAGAAGGAACATTAATCTGAAATGTGGCGCCACCACCACATTGTCGTCCTCGCGAAGCGGGGACCCATGCTGAGCCAAGCTGAGCGCTACTGTGTGCGCCGTATGGGCCCCCGCATGCGCGAGGGCGGCACTCAGGCGAAACACACCGCCGCCACCGGCGGCAGCGTCGCCGACACCGTTTGCCAGCTCTCGCCGGCATCGCTGGAAGCCCACACGCCGCCGGTGGTTGAGCCCATCAGCAGGTGACGACCGTCGTCGGCCACCGCCAAACCATGCCGATACACCAGATCGTAGCAATGCTGCTGCGGCAAACCGGCGCGCAGCGCGGTAAAACTGGCGCCGCCGTCCCTGGTGCGGGTCACGGCCAGCGCGGCGCCCACCGGCACGCGGCGCTGGTCGGCTTCGGCCGGCACGAACCAGGCGGTATCGGCATTGGTCGGATCGGCCGCCACGGCAAAGCCGAAACGCGACACCGGCGCGGTGGTCATTTCCTGCCAGTGCACGCCGCCGTCGCTGGAACGCCACATGCCGTTATGGTGCTGGCACCACAGCACATCGGCATTGGCAGCCGAACGCACGATCCGGTGCGGATCCTGCACGGCTTCGTTCTCGTTCAGTTCGGGCGGCATGTAATCGGCGCGCATGCCGGTGGCGCTGATGGTCCAGCTGGCGCCGCCGTCCTCGCTGCGCCACACGCCGCCGCACGACACCGCCACCAGCAGGCGCCGGCTGTCGCGCGGATCGACGCTGATGCTGTGGATGCCCGGCACGTCATAGCCACCGCCGAACCATTCGGCGCGCTGCGGCACGTCCCACAGCGAGCGCACCAGTTCCCAGGACGCGCCGCGGTCGTTCGAGCGGAACAGGCCGCCCGGCAATGTTCCCGCCCACAGCACGCCGGGCTGGTCCGCGCCGCCGGGTTCCAGCGCCCAGATCAGCTTATTCTTCCATTCGACCGTGTCGCCGCTGTCCTCCGGCTTGGGCGGATAAGCCGGCGCGGCAATTTCGGTCCAGCCGTCGGCGCCGGCATCGCGGCGGTGCAGCTTGACGCCGAAGTGGCCCAGATTGAGCGCGGCGTACAGCGTGCCGTCGCGCCTGTCGTGCAAGGCGATCGAGACCGGTTCGCCGAGGAAATGCACCGGGCCGCATTCCCAGCGGCCATTGGCAAACTGCAGTTCGAACAAGCCCTTGCGGGTCGACAGATAGGCGCGCTGCTGCATGCTTAACCTCCAGAGAGTGCTTGCAATACATGAATGGTGCTGTCCGGCCCGATCGGGTCGTCCAGCCGCCGCCGGTCGGCGCAGCGGCGCGCGCCGATGAAAATCACCACGTTGTCGCGCAAATGCCCATGATC
>CBFGOU010000722.1:0-2892 GCA_965650445.1 uncultured Oxalobacteraceae bacterium
ATATCAGGGTCACCACTTTCAACGAGCAGACGACGGCCAATCTGCAGAAGGCAATCGAGGATCTGAAGAAGCAGATCGGCCCGAAGCTGAAGGGCTATGTCGTCGACCTGCGCAACAATCCCGGCGGCCTGCTCGATCAGGCGATCTCGGTGTCCGATACGTTTCTTGATCAGGGCGCCATCGTGCTGACCAAGGGCCGCAATCTCGAGGAGACGCAGCGGTCGAATGCGCGGCCTGGCGACGTCACCGACGGGCAGAATATCATCGTTCTGATCAACGGCGGCTCGGCTTCGGCCTCCGAGATCGTGGCCGGCGCGTTGCAGGACCACCACCGCGCGACCATTCTCGGCACCCGGTCCTTCGGCAAGGGCTCGGTGCAGACCATCATTCCGCTTGGCTCGAACGGCGCGCTCAGGCTCACCACGGCGCGCTACTACACGCCGTCGGGCCGCTCGATCCAGGCCAAGGGCATCGCGCCCGACCTGGCGGTGGACGAATACGAAGACGGCGACGGCGTCAACGCCCTGCGCCTGCGCGAGGCCGATCTGGACAAGCACCTGGCCAACGACAAGGGCACCGAAAAGGCGGCCGGCGCGCGCTACACCGAAGCCGAGGAACAGGCCCGCATCGCCGCGGCCGAACGCAAGCGCAAACCGCTCGACTACGGCAGCGCCGACGACTTCCAGCTGCGCCAGGCGCTCAATCACCTCAAGGGCCAGCCGCTGCAGCTGTCGCGCACGCACACCACCCTGGCGCACGTGGACGGCAAGCACTAAACAGCGCGCCGCCCGGCGCCGGTGTAAAATCGTACGGTCGTTCGAATCGGCGTCGCGCCGCTCGTCCCCCGTCCGTTTTTTTCACCGAAAGCCAGTCATGAAGCAAGTCGTCATCAGCGGCACCGGCCTGTTTACGCCGCCGCACGCCATCTCGAACGAAGAACTGGTCAGCGCGTTCAACGCCTACGTCGAACTGTTCAATGCCGAGCACGCGCAGGCCATCGCCGCCGGCCAGGCCGGCGCGCTGGAACCGTCCAGCGCCGCCTTCATCGAGAAGGCGTCCGGCATCAAATCGCGCTACGTGATGGAAAAGGAAGGCATCCTCGATCCGGCCCGCATGACCGCGCGCATCGCCGAGCGCGCCGACGAGGAACTGTCGCTGCAGGCGGAAATCTGCGTGGCGGCGGCGCGCCAGGCGCTCGAGCGCGCCGGGCGCACCCCGGCCGACATCGACATGGTGCTGGTGGCCTGCAGCAATCTGCAGCGCGCCTACCCGGCCATGGCCGTGGAGGTGCAGCACGCGCTCGGCATCGAAGGCTTCGGCTTCGACATGAACGTGGCCTGCTCCTCGGCCACCTTCGCCATCCAGACCGCCATGGGCGCAATCCAGACCGGGCAGGCGCGCGCGGTGCTGGTGCTCAACCCGGAAATCACCAGCGGCCACCTGAACTTCCGCGACCGCGACAGCCACTTCATTTTCGGCGACGCCTGCACTGCCATCGTCATCGAAGAACGCGCCAATGCCGCCGGCGCGCACCAGTTCGAGATCCTCGACAGCAAGCTGAAGACGACGTTTTCGAACAATATCCGCAACAACTTCGGCTTCATGAACCGCTTCGACGAGCGCGGCGCCGGCCAGCCGGACAAGCTGTTCCGCCAGCAGGGACGCAAGGTGTTCAAGGAAGTCTGCCCGATGGCGGCCGAGACCATCCGCAGCACCGTCGCCGGGGCCGGCCTGGCGCTGGAACAGATCGAGCGCTTCTGGCTGCACCAGGCCAACCTGTCGATGAACCAGCTGATCGTACGCATGCTGCTGGGGCGCGAGGCCACGCCGGAGGAAGCGCCGGTGATCCTCGACACCTATGCCAACACCTCGTCGGCCGGTTCGATCATCGCCTTCCACAAGTACCAGGACGACCTGGCTGCGGGAGCCCTTGGCGTGATCTGCTCGTTCGGCGCCGGCTATTCGATCGGCTGCGTGGTGCTGCGCAAGCTCTGATTCAGGAGCTAGAGCCGGGCGGCCAGCTCGGCGCCTTCGCGAATGGCGCGCTTGGCATCGAGTTCGCTGGCCAGCGCCGCTCCACCGATCTTGAAGTAGCGCGCCTGCGTGCGCACGCCCTCGGCCGGCATCAGCTCGGCCAGGCTCTCCTGCCCGGCGCAAATGATGATGTTGTCGACCGCGAGCAGGCGCCGCTCGCCGCCGACCGTGATATGCAGGCCATCGTCGTCGATGCGCTCGTAGCGCACCCCCGCCAGCATGCTGACGCCGTGGCGCGCCAGGGTCGCGCGATGCACCCAGCCGCTGGTCTTGCCCAGTCCCGCGCCCACGCGCGAGGCCTTACGCTGCATCAGGAAGACCTCGCGCGCCGGTGCCGGCGGCGTCGGCGCAACCAGCCCGCCGCCGCTGCCGGCCTTCAGGTCGACGCCCCATTCGCCGGTCCAGGTGTCGAGCGACAGCGGATCGGCACTGTCGTGCAGCAGGTACTCGGCCACGTCGAAGCCGATTCCCCCGGCCCCGATGATGGCCACGCGGCGGCCGACCGGCGCCTTGTGCAGCACCACGTCCACGTACGACAGCACCTTGGGGTGATCGATGCCCGGGATGGCAGGCTTGCGCACCTTGATGCCGGTGGCGATGATGACGTCGTCGAAGCCGGCCAGGTCGCTCGCGCCGATGCGCTCGCCCAGGCGCACTTCGACGCCTTCGGCGGCCAGCTTGTGGCGGAAGTAGCGGATGGTTTCGGCGAATTCTTCCTTGCCCGGAATCTGCCTGGCGATGTTGAACTGGCCGCCGATGTCGTCGCTGGCATCGAACAGCGTCACATGGTGGCCGCGCTCGGCCGCCACGGTGGCGGCCGACAGGCCGGCCGGCCCGGCGCCGACCACGGCCACATCG
>CBFGOU010000723.1:0-2877 GCA_965650445.1 uncultured Oxalobacteraceae bacterium
AGATCGTGCGCCCCGACGTGTTCATCCCGATCGCCGAGCAAAGCCACCTGATCGTCGACATCGGCCGCTGGGTGATCGGCCAGGCCTGCCGCGACCTGGCGCGCATGCAGAACGCCGGGCTGGCCGGGCTGCAGATGAATGTCAATATGGCGGCGCTTGAATTTCTCAACGTGAATCTGCCGCTGGAGCTGGCCGCGATCGCCGGCAGCGCCGGCGTCGATCCGTGCCACGTGTGCCTGGAGCTGACCGAAGGGATGATGATGAATCACGCCGAGCAGGTGATCCCGGTGATGCGGGCGCTGCGCCGGCGCGGCTTCAAGATCAGCGTCGACGATTTCGGCATGGGCTACTCCTCGCTGTCGCGCCTGAAGGACTTGCCGATTTCCTCGCTCAAGATCGACCGCTCCTTCGTGCACGGGCTGCCGAGCGACCACCAGGACCGCGCCATCGTCCAGACCATCGTCGACATCGGCCGCAACATGAAGCTCGACGTGATCGCCGAAGGCGTCGAGACCGACGCCCAGCTGCATCACCTGCGCCGGCTCGGCTGCGAGCTGGTGCAGGGCTACCTGACCGGCCGGCCGATGCCGCTCGATGTGCTGGTCGAGCGCCACGGCAGGCCGGCCGGCATGCGCCAGGAGGACGCGGCGGTGTGATTGTAGAATGGTGCCGGTAGCCAGCCGGAATCCGGTTGGCGCATTTTTTGCTTGTGTAGTGATCATTTTCCGGCAAGCGTTTTACTTTTCTCACAATTATCATGGTCAAATCCCAGCGCAATTTGCGCATCGTGGTTGTCAATCCCGTCGTTCACGAGGGCGCCGAGGACGACGAGTCCGTTGCCGGGCAGGTGCGGCGCGGGCAGGCGCTGCGTATCGGCCTGCTCGAATCGGGCTACGACATCGTCGCCTCGCTCCCGGCCGACATGTATCTGCCCGAGCGCATCGCCCAGCTGCAGCCCGACATGATCATCGTCGACGCCGAGTCCGATGCGCGCGACATCCTTGAACACATCGTCATCGCCACGCGCGACGAACGCCGCCCGATCGTCATGTTCACCGAGGACGAGGACACCGGCGCGATGGACGCGGCAATGGCCGCCGGGGTGTCGGCGTACGTGGTGGCGGGCCTGCAGCCGGACCGCATCAAGCCGGTGCTGAACGTGGCGCTGGCGCGCTTCCGGCAGGAGCAGAAGCTGCTGGCCGAGCTGTCCGAGACGCGCCACAAGCTGGCCGAGCGCAAGCTGATCGACCGCGCCAAGGGGATTTTGATGAGCAAGCAGTCGCTCACCGAAGACCAGGCCTACCAGAAGCTGCGCACGATGGCGATGAACAAGAATCTCAAGCTGTCGGAAGTGGCGCAGCGCATTTTGGATATCGAAGACTTGCTGGGCTGAACGCCCGGGGCGCGGCAACGAGTGGTATGGCGGTTCAATCACCCGGCAGGTGTGGCGGGACCATCCCGGCATGCGCGAGAGCGACAGCGTGGTGCACGCCTTCTTAACAATGATTTAACGCGCATCGCATAAATGCACCATTTTGGTGCTTGATGCACCGCAATATAGCGCCTCATCCTTCACACCCCCCTCCCAATTGCTCAGTCGAGCTGGCACGGTGCTTGCATTCACTGGTGGCATCGGATCAAAGGCGATCCAACAAACAATAGCGCTGATCTAAAGACGGATCGGCAAGGACAACGGCGTCCGACCCAGCGTGGTGCTTACCGGCCGCGTCGGGCCGGATGCCTTTTTGTTTTTACCAGGAATAAGAAAATGGCAAACAAAGCTACCCATATCGCACTCTTTTCCATGAGCACGCCACAGATGCGTGCCTTCCACCTCACGTGGATGGCATTCTTCGCGTGCTTCTTTGCATGGTTCGCCTGCGCCCCGCTGATGCCGGTCATCAAAGGCGAGCTCGGCCTGACGATGGCGCAAATCGCCAATATCAATATCGCCGCGGTTGCCATCACCATCCTGGTTCGCCTGGTCATCGGCCCCATGTGCGACCGTTTTGGTCCGCGCAAGGCCTACACCGCGCTGCTGGTGCTGGGCGCGATTCCCGTGCTCGGCGTGGCCGCGGCGCAAAGCTATGAGAGCTTCCTGTTTTTCCGCCTCGGCATCGGCGCCGTGGGTGCGAGCTTCGTGATCACCCAGTACCACACCTCGGTGATGTTCGCGCCGAACATCGTCGGTACCGCCAACGCAGCCGCAGCCGGCTGGGGCAATGCGGGCGGCGGCGCGGCACAGGCACTGATGCCGCTGCTGATGGCCGCGATGATCATGATGGGCGTGACCGAGACCATGGGCTGGCGCGCCGCCCTGATCGTACCGGGCGTGCTGATGCTGGTCATGGCCGTGGTGTACTGGAAGTTCACCCAGGACTGCCCGGAAGGCAACTACGCCGAACTGCGCGCCGCCGGCGTGACCGTCGAAGCCGGCAAGAAGGGGGGCTGGGACAGCTTCAAGAAAGCCGCCGGCAACCACCGCGTATGGCTGCTGTTCGTCACCTACGGCGCCTGCTTCGGCGTCGAGATCTTCATCCATAACATCGCCGCCGTGTACTACGTCGACCACTTCCACCTGTCGCTCAAAGAAGCCGGCATGGCCGCCGGCAGCTTCGGCCTGCTGGCCCTGTTTGCCCGCGCCCTGGGTGGCTGGGTATCGGACAAGATGGCCGCCCGCGGCACCCTGAACAGCCGCGTGATCGTGCTGTTCGTGATGATGATCGGCGAAGGCCTGGGCCTGTGGTGGTTCTCGCATTCGGACAGCGTGCTGTTCGCCGTGATCGGCATGCTGGTCTACGGCCTGTTCAACCACATGGCCTGCGGCGCCACCTACGCGCTGGTCGGCTCGGTCCTGGCCATCGTGTTGCTGGGAGA
>CBFGOU010000724.1:0-2872 GCA_965650445.1 uncultured Oxalobacteraceae bacterium
CCCTGCAGCGCGAAGGCAAGACCGCCGTCAACCTGGAATCGCTGGCGCACAAGCTGGGCTTTGCCAAGGTGGACGACATGTTCATCTCGATCGGCAAGGAGGAATTCAGCCTGCGCCAGGTCGAGCAGGCCGTGCACGATACCGGCGAAGCGCCGGTGCAGGAAGACGCGGTGGTGCTCAACAAGAGCCGCGCGTCGAGCGTGGAGCAGGGTGCCAAGTCGGGCGTGCTGGTGGTCGGCACCGAGGGGCTGATGACGCAGCTGGCCAAGTGCTGCCGGCCGGCGCCGCCGGACGGCATCGTCGGCTTCGTCACACGCGGCAAGGGCGTGTCGATTCACCGCGCCACCTGCAAGAACTTCGCCGAGATGCGCTCCAAGGCGCCCGAGCGGGTGATTCATACGGACTGGGGCAGCGCCGGACTCGATACGGTGTATCCGGTCGACCTGTTCATCCTCGCCGGCGACCGCCAGGGCCTGCTGCGCGATATCTCCGAGGTGTTCTCGCGCGAGAAGATCAACGTGATCGGCGTGAACACCCAGAGTTCGAAAGGCCAGGCGCGCATGACGTTTACGGCGGAAATCGGTTCGACCTCGCAGTTGCAGAAAGCGCTCAATGCCATCATGGAGGTGGCGGGCGTGCAGGAAGCGCGGCGCCAGTAGCGATCATGCGCCGCCTGCCCACCGCCTTCCTGTATTCGACGCCACGGCAGTGGGGGCCGCTGCTGTGGCGCCATGTATCGAGCTGGTGGTACATCGTTCATCTGGGGGCGATGGCGCTGGTCATGGCGTTCTCGCCGTCGACCTATAACCGCAGCAACCGCATCATCACGTCGCGCTTCATCTACAGCAGCACGTGGGAAGTGCTGCCGTGGTTCACCCTGCTGTCGGCGCTGGTGAGCACGGTCATCATCCGCATCGTGGTGGTGACGGCGCAGAGCTACGGGCTGTCGAACTATGCGCTGGAAATGGTGGTGCGGGTGCTGGTGCTCGAACTGATTCCGCTGACCGGTGCGATGTTCGTGGCCATCCGCGCCGGGCTGGCCTTCAACGCCGGCGACGCGCTGGCCGTGGCCGCCGCGGCCGAGCCGGACCGCTCGCGCCAGGCCCAGAACCGCCTGCGCCGCGAACTGGTGCCGCAGGTGATCGCCAATGCCTTCGCCGTCCTCAGCCTGGCCATGGTCAGCAGCGTGATCGTGCTGCTGCTGGCGTACATCAGCGTGTACGGTTTTCTGCCGTGGGGCGTGGTCGACTACACGCGCACGGTTGGGCGTATATTCGATCCGGCGGTGACGATCGGCTTCGTGTTCAAAACCGTGTTCTTCGGACTGGCGGTGGCGGTGATTCCCTCCGCTGCCATCCTGGATATTCAACGGCACGGGCGGCGGCCGGTGTCGAATGTGCAGCCGGGCGCGGTGCGCCTGCTGTTTGTCCTTTTGCTTATCGAGGCCGCTTCGCTGGCCATCAAATACATTTAACGGGAGCGTCGATGGCAGAACCCCAGACGGAAGCGCCGGCCAGGGAGGTCGAGCACGTAGAAGTGAAGGCGGTCATCCTGCTGGTCGTGATGGCGGCGCTGGTGATCAGCTTTCTGCTGTACGTGATGTACGCGCGCGGCGTGTTCGAAGCGACCCAGCGGCTGGTGCTGATCGCCGAGGATTCCGAAGGCGTCATTCCCGGCATGGACATGACGTTTTCCGGCTTTCCCATCGGGCGTGTGCAGAAGGTCGAGCTGGCGCCGGACGGCAAGGTGCGCATCCTGCTGGACGTGCCGCGCAAGGACGCCAGGTGGCTCAAGACCTCCAGCGTGTTTACGGTCGAGCGCAGCCTGGTGGGCGAGACACGCATTCGCGCCTACACCGGCATCCTGACCGATCCGCCGCTGGAACCTGGTGCGGTGCGCAATGTGCTGCGCGGCGACACGACCGCCGAGATCCCGCGGCTGGTGGCCAGCGCCCGCGCGCTGCTGGAAAATCTCGATGCGATGACGCGCAGCGATTCGGCCATCAACACCAGTCTGGCCAACCTGCAGACGGCGACCGGGCGCATGACCGGCAAGTACGGGCTGCTCGGCTCGGCCCTGGGCAGTGACGAGGAGGCGCGCAAGCTGATGCGGACGCTCGACCGGGTCAACAGCCTGCTGGCCAAGGCGGACCAGCGGGTGTTTGCCAAAAACGGTTTGATGGACGAGACGCAGGGGGCGGTAGTGCAACTGCAAGTGATG
This sequence comes from uncultured Oxalobacteraceae bacterium, assembly GCA_965650445.1. Taxonomy (GTDB): domain Bacteria; phylum Pseudomonadota; class Gammaproteobacteria; order Burkholderiales; family Burkholderiaceae_D; genus Telluria_A. The sequence continues at coordinate 2,221 of CBFGOU010000724.1, forward strand.
CTCAAGGATGCCAGCGCCAGTTTGAAGAAGGTCGACGCGGTATTGATCGAGGCGCAGGCGGTGGGCAAGAACGCGCGCGTGGCCACCCAGGACCTGGGCGCGCTGCGCGGCGAAGTCGACGCCAGCCTGCGCAAGGTGACGCGCCTGATCGACGAGATCAACCGCAAGTGGCCGTTCGCCAAAGATACCGAATTGAGGCTCCCATGAGACTGGCGCTTGTCGTTCCCTTGTGTTTGCTGGCTGCGTGCGCGTCGAAGGTAGCCGAGCCAAGCTGGAAGGCCAACGCCAGCGGCGCTTTGAGCGCCTTCAGCGACGCCTATCTGAAAGGCGATACCGGTGCCGCGAATGCCGAATTCGCGCGCGCGCGGCTGGAAATGACCAGCACCGGCCGCGCCAGTCTGGTCGCGCATGCGGAGCTGTACCGCTGTGCCACTCAGGTTGCCACGCTTGAATTCGACGGCTGTCCCGGGTTTGCGTCACTGGCGCAGGATGCCACGCCGGCCGAACAGGCTTATGCGGCCTATCTGGCCGGGAAGTGGCAGGGGCTGAATGCGGCGCTGCTGCCGGAGCAGCACCGCGCGGTGGTCGGAGGGACGGCCAAACTGGAGACGATTGCCGATCCGCTTGCGCGGCTGGTGGCTGCGGGAGCGCT
>CBFGOU010000725.1:0-2863 GCA_965650445.1 uncultured Oxalobacteraceae bacterium
GCCTTGACGGTCTTGAAGTGCGCCATCTCATAGCGCCGTAGCGGCAAGGTTAGCAAGGCTGGCGCATCAGTCTCGGCGAAGGTGCTGGCGCGGCTGCCGGGTAGTTTCTGGAGCAGCGCAGGCCCAGGCGATGCGACTCGGCGATCAGCGCGCGAAAATCGTCGAGCGTGCCAAACATCGGATCGACCGCGCAGTAGTCGCTCACGTCGTAGCCGCAATCCTTCATGGGCGAGGCGAAAAACGGCGACAGCCAGATCCCATCGACCCCAAGCGCGGCGATGTAGGGTGCAATGGCCGCCCGGGAGGCGGCCATTGCGTGCGGCTGGGTTGCGGACAGTTTAGAACCGGTAGGTCAGGCTGGCCCGGATCGTACGGCCGAACAGCGGCCGCGCCACGCCGCGATTGCGCGTGCCATCGGGCGAGAGCAGATCGTTGAACAGCGGGTCGCCTTCGGTGAACGACAACTGGTTGGTCAAGTTTGCCACGTGCACATGCGCCATCCATCCATCACTGACTTTGTACTCTGCGCCGACGTTGATGATATGGTAGGCCGGGTACAAGGTCACATTGTTGTCGGTGGCTTCGGAGAAGCGCGAACCGACGTACTGGAACTGGCCATACACCGACACCGGCACGCCGGTGGCGTACAGCAGGTCGTAGGACGGCATCAGGTTCACCATCGTCTTGGCCAAGCGGCGCGGACGGCGTCCATCTTCGCTGATCTCGGTGTAGTGGAAGCCGGTGATCCCCCCCTGCGCGTTCTTCTCTTCGGTCGTGATCGTGTAGTTGGCGCCGTTCACCTTCGGATTCTGTGCCACGACGCTGCCCTTCAACTCCAGCCCCTTTAACTCCTGCGGACGCCACGACAGTTCGATCTCGGCGCCCACATTCTCCACGCCGCGCTTGTACAGCTGCGCGACGTCCGGGCAGGAATTAATTTGCGTCACGCCGCCCGCCGTCGCGCACTGGCTCGAATTGATGTCCTTGTGGACGTTGACCGCACTGCGCGGCGAAAACTTATTGTAGAACAGTGCGACCGCCGCGCCGTACTCGCGCGTCAGGTAGCGCAGCCCGCCCTCGTATTGGCGGATATGTTCGACGGCGCTGATGTCGACCGGCTGGCCATTGACCACCTGGGTGCCGGCGGTGCTCAGGTTGTTCAGGTCTTCCAGGCTCGGCAGGCGGAACGAGTTCGAGGCCAAGCCATACACGGCCAGCGATTTGCTGAAGCTGTAGTTGGCCCCGGCCGACCAGCCGAAGCCGCGATAGGTCTGGTTCAGGGTATGCGGGTTGCCCGGGAAGGAGATCTCGTTGTCCGCGGTCGTGTCAGCGGTCGAACCGACCACTACGCCAGCCGCCGTCACGTCGCGCACGGTGTCGCGGTCGCGCCGGACGACGTTGGCCCTGAGATCCTGCCAACGCACGCCCAGGTCCATCTTCAACTTGCCTTGCAGCGTTTCCCAATGGTCCAGCAGGTAGCCGGCCCGGCCGTTCGCCTTGATGTCGGAGACGAAGCCGAACCAGCCCGGCAAGATCGCACTGCCGCTCGTCAGCGATGGGCCGACCTGCTGGCCGTTGGCGTCCACCACCGTCAGATCGACCAGGCGGGAATTCGCCGCGCTTTCGCCAACCATCAGCGCGGCCTGGAAATTCGGCGCATACGTGTAATGGCTGCCGTACACGCCGAACGTCAGGTCGTGCTGGCCGGCCGCCTCGAAGGATTTCTGTGCCTTCAGGTCGAGCGAGGTGCTGGCCGCGTCGACACTGGCCACGAACGGCAGCAGGAAGTTCAGGTAGGCATTCGCCGGCACCAGCGAACCGTCGTTCAGGTAGTGACCGACGACAGCCACGCCCTTTGCGTATTTGTTGATGAAGTCGTCGCGGCTGATGTTGGCGAACGCGGCGCAGGCGCCGCTGCTCGGCACCTTGAAGTAACCGATCAGCTTGGCATTGCTCAGGTTGCAGCCCAAGGCCGCCCCGTGCGCCACCGAGATCACGTCGTTTTGCATGCGGGCGTTCAGGAAGGTCGAGGCGGTGGCCGTATCGTTGCCGGTGAAAACGGCGTTAAAACCATTGCTGCCCCCGGCGTGGCGCAAACCGGACGACAGTTTCCAGCCGTTGTCGAGCTCCTTGCTCAGTTTCAGTGTGAACATCTTGAAATCCGGATGGATGCCATCGGCCTGGTCCACGGTGCGCGTGCCATATTCGCCGATCATGTTGAAGCGGCGGTTGTTGGGCGAGGCGGTGGTGCCATGCTCGAAATCGATGCCCAGCGGCTGGATCGTGTCCTGCTTGATCACGGTCGGGTTGGCCGGCGTGCCGCTCTGGGTGAAGCGCGGTACCGAAATCGGCAGATTCTGATAGAACGCGGTACGGTCGTTGATATACAGGGCGTCGAACCGCGCCGTCGTCTTGCGGTCGTCGCTGGTGTACACGAGATTGCCGCGGATTTGCCCCCCGCGGTCGGCGGTGTAGCCGGTGTCGCGAATGCCCTTGCTTTGGCGGTAGAAGCCGCCGATGGCGCCGGCCAGGTTGGGATTGAGCGGGCCGGCGACATACCCGTCCTGGCGCAGGAAGCCGTAGTCGGCATACTCGATCTTGTAGGCGCCCTCGAGGTGGTCGCCGCCGGTGCGGGTGATGTGGTTGATGGTCGCGCCCAGGCCGTTCGAATACAGGATGCCGCCGGGTCCGCCCTTGACCGCTTCCACCGCCTCGGTCATCAGGTCGTCGCGCACGAACACGTCGTTGTTCAGGAAGGGCGCTTCCGGTTCCTCGTAGGCTGGCAAGCCATCGATCAGCTGCGGGGCGAAGCGGAAGCCGCCGGTCACCGGCAAGCCGCGCACGGTGATGTTGTTGCTCGCTT
>CBFGOU010000726.1:0-2859 GCA_965650445.1 uncultured Oxalobacteraceae bacterium
AAACCGTGGCGCTGGCTCCGATCGTCCAGCAGGTCGCGCTGGAGCTGGCCCTGCCTGCGGTACAAAAGCGCATCGACCTCTCGCTCGACGCCGCCGACGAAGCCAGCGTCAAGGGCCATGCGCTGATGCTGCATGAGATGGTCAGTAATCTGGTACACAACGCCATCAGCTACACCCCGCCCGGCGGGCAGGTGGCCCTGCATCTGGCGCGCGACGGCGCCGAGGTGGTGCTGCTTGTGGAGGACAGCGGGCCGGGCATTCCTGCCGCCGAGCGCAACACCGTGTTCGCGCCCTTCTACCGCGCGGCCACTTCGCTGGAGACCAATCCCGACGGTACCGGGCTGGGCTTGACCATCGTGCGCGACATCGCCAACCAGCATGGCGCGGCCGTCGCACTCATGGACGCGGCCGGCGGGGGGCTGAAGGTGGAGCTGCGCTTTCCTGGCGCAGCAGCGCCTTGAACGCGCGCGGCACCCATGGCCGCGCCGCCACGATAAAGCTGATCGCATGGCGCTGCTCCAAAGGCAGGCGGGTCTCGTGCTGATGCTGCTGGGAGAATTCGTCGGCCACCTGTTTCAGGCGTTCCAGCAGCGCGCCGCTCGACTGGCGCGTCAGCATCACGTTCACCAGCCGCATGACTTCGTGCTCGCCATCGAAGCGTGAATCGAGGTAATCGGCCGCCGCCTCGCTGCGGAAGTAGCCTTGAATCGGCCCGTTCGGTATCCAGCCGAAGGTGCGCGATATGAGCAGCTTGACGCGGTTGTTCGGCAGCAGTTCGAGAAAGCCGATCTTGTCCAGCCGCAGCAGGTATCTGGTCACCTCGGCCGCGCTCAGATCGTACAGGCGCACGATATCGTCGAAGCCGATATGGTTCATGGCCGATACCGCCACCACCAGCAGGCGCGCATCGCCGATGATTTCGCGCTCCTGCGCCAAGGTCAGCTGCGAGATCAGGCTTGGGCTGCCCTGCGCCGCGCTCAGTTCGTCGAAGCCGATGCCGCTGGCCGACAGGATCTCGTCGAGCCGCTGCAGGGTGAAGTTCTTTTGCGAGAACATGCGCTTGACGCTGGCTTCGGACATATCGATGCGCCCCGCCAGGTCGGCGTAGGTAATGCCGCGTGCCTTGAGCAGGCGTTTCAGGGTATCGACCAGGGTGATGGCATGGGGCATGGCGTTCCTCGCGTTCGTCGGGTAGCAGATAGTAATACCGAATGCGCCCGCGCGCGATACCCCGGCCGGATCGATTGAAGGCGCCGGCGCGTTCGGCCATGATTCGCCTGCACATCCCGCACCCAACCAGGAGAACGTCGTGAACAAACTGTTGATCGCCTGTCTGATTTCCTGCGCCGCCGCCAGCGCGTCCGCCCTCGAGCAAAGCGATGCCAGCACCGCCATGTCGGGCGCCTCGGCCCTGATCGCCGCCGGTCCGGTGCTGGTGGTGGCCGGGTCGATGTCGGCGGTGGCCGCGTCAGGCATGGTGGTGGTGGCCAGTGTCGAAACCGTGGGCGAAGCGAGCATCGTGGTGCTCGAAGGCGCTTCGGAGGGCGCGCGCGCATCGATCCGCCTGTCGGGACGCGCCGCGGGAGCCTTGTCGATTGCGGCCGGTACCGCCGTGAGCGTGGTGACCCTGGCCAGCGGGTATGTGCTGATCGCCGCCGGCCAGGTGATCGCCTTCATCCCGAACGAAGCCGGCAAGGCCCTGCTGCACCATTCGCGCACGGGGCAGGCATCATGAAGCGCCTGCTGGCCATTGTTCTGCTGCTGTGGATGCCGTTCGCCGCGGCGGGCACGGCGTGCGAGGGCAAGAAGATCGATCAGCTTGGGTTCGTCAAGGCGATGACGCTGGCTGAACGGACTGCAAAGGCGCTCGATGAATCCGGTGCCCAGGTGGCGCTGATCGCGCGCGTGGGGCAGGATCTGTCGAAATACGGCCTGCGCTATTCGCACGTGGGCTACGTGGTGCGCGATCATCCCAAGGGCCACTGGATCGTGGTGCATGAGCTGAACCACTGCGGCACGGCGCGCTCGGCGCTGTACGACCAGGGGCTGGCCAACTTCTTCCTCGACGATATGTTTGCCTACGAAAGCGCGCTGCTGATTCCTTCAGGCGAGAGCCAGGCGCGTATCCTGCGCATGCTGGCCGGCCCTGCTCCGCTGCAGCTGCACGACGGGCGCTACAACATGCTGGCGTATGCGTTTTCGACGGCTTGCCAGAATTCGAATCAGTGGGTGCTGGAGAGCTATGCGGCCAGCAGCAGCGAGCTGCCGGTGCGCGACCGCGGCGCGGCGCAGGCCTGGCTCAAGCTGGCCGGGTTCCAGCCATTGACGGTGCATATTCCGGCGTCCACCCGGCTGGGGGCGCGCCTGTTCAAGGCCAATATCAGCTTTGACGATCATCCGTTCGGGCGCCGCATGGCGGGACAGATCGATACGGTCACGGTGGAATCGGTGCTGCGTTTTGTGCGGCAGCGTGATGCGGGGGCGCGGCAGATCCTGGTGCGCTAAGCTGTCGTCCCCCGCATTCGCGGAGACAGGCTCTCGCGAAAGCGGGGACGACGTGGATCAGCTCAGGTTTTCGAGACGGATCTTGGTCACGGAACCGACCACCGCCGACAGCGCCTCGATCTTGCCGATGGCCGCGTCGATGTTCTTTTCCTGGGTCTGATGGGTCAGCATGATGACGTCCGTGCGGGTTTCGCCCTCGCCCGGCTCTTTCTGCAGCACCGCGTCGAGCGAGATATTGGCATCGGCCAGGATGCGGGTCAGGTCGGCCATCACGCCCAGCTGGTCCTTTACGTACACGCGCAGGTAGTAGCTGGTGGTGATCTCCGACATCGGCAGGATCTGCACGTCCGACAT
>CBFGOU010000727.1:0-2850 GCA_965650445.1 uncultured Oxalobacteraceae bacterium
CGGGGGCAGCGGCGACCGCGCCGATGACCTCGCTCTGGCGGCCTTCCAGATACTGGATATAGTTCTGCACGGCGGTGGCGTCGACGTTCAGGCGCAAGCCTTCGGCCGGCCTGGTGGCCGCCAGGCCCTCGATCTGGCCGCCGTAAGTGGCGGCCGGCTTGTCGACCAGCTGCACGATATAGGAACGGCGCGGCTCGTCGGCACTTGCCAGGCCGGACAGCAGCATCAGGACGGCAAAGGAAACAGGACGCAGGATCATGATCAGGCTCCCTTCACGGTGGCGCCGCACGCACGGCGGCGCTGCAGCGCCAGCGCGCCCAGGCCGAGGCCGGCCAGCAGCATCGAGCCCGGCTCCGGCACCTCGGTCAGCATCAGATTGTCGAGAGCGAACTGGGCCTGGTTAAAGGCCGGGCGATCGAGGTCGTTGACGCAATGCATGTCCGCGTCGAACAGGCAAGCATCGATGGTCAGGCTGGAAAAGGCGTACTGGCGGAAGATCGGGTCGATGATGGCATTGCCGAAGGGGAAAATACCGCTGACGTCCTGGCCCGGAAAGCTCACCAGGGTCGAGGCAACGCCGCCATCGCGCAGGGTGCCGGTCAGGCGCAGCATGCCGTAGTCGCCCGGCTCCACCGGGGCCGGCGTGACGAAGGCCAGGTCGAGCCCGCCCAGCAGGAAGCCGCCGCTCAGATCGCTGCGCGACAGGCGCAGCGCGCCGTCGTTCAAGACCATCAAATATTGCCCCTCAGCACCGCCCGGGCAGGTGGTCACAGAGCAGTTCAAGGAATTGTCCGCATCGGCGATCGTCCCGGTATTGTCGGCATAGCCAAAGAAGGCCGCCACCGGGCCGGCCCCCAGCAGCATGTCGTAACCGGCCTCGGTCAAGGTTGTGCCGCTCTCGTAAGCGCTGGGCGCCAGCGACGAAAACGTGATCGTGGCGGCCATGGCGGGCACGGCGCATAACAGCGCGGCGCCGCAAGACAGGCGGGCGGCCCAGGAAGGACGAGCCAAATGTGGTCTCTGATTCATTATGTAAACCCCGTTGATGAACGATGGAAGCGAAGTGGCAAAACCGGTTGTCGGATGAGGCGAAACCGGCCGGATGCACGATGACTTTTTGATAAAAGTGTCGAGAACTATAGCAAAATGAGCAATTTTTGTAACAAAAAATTAGCCCCACTTCTTCGTATTTTCGGGTGACGAACTGAACAATATTCCGCGTTCTCTATGAGAGTTCCACTGAAACGGCATGTGGCAAATTGCGCAAAAACTTGCAAGAAATTTGATTCCAAACATGGCCTACCGCCAAGAAAATTGCCGCACGCTATTGTCGGCAGCGACCGGCAAGCAGGGGTATGATGGGAGTTCTGTCTGCGCGGAGGATCCACCATGAATCAGCGACGCTCCTTTCTGAAAAGCTCGGTCGTACTGGCATCCGCACTAGGCGCGCCCGCCCTGGCGCGCGCGGCCGGCACCGCCAGTGCCGCTCCGGGCGAGCGCACTTTGCGCCTGTACAACACCCATACCGGTGAAAGCTTGCGCAGCGTATTCTGGGCCGAGGGCCAGTTCCTGCCCGATGCGCTGGCCGACATCAACAAGCTGCTGCGCGACCACCGCAACAACAGCATCTCGACCATGGACCCGCAGCTGTTGGTGCTGCTCGACAAGGTCAGCGCCCAATTCGGCAGCAACAAGGTGCTGCACGTCATATCCGGCTACCGCTCGCCCGAGTCCAACCGGCTGCTGGCCGAGCGCAGCAATGGCGTGGCCAGGCACAGCATGCACATGGAGGGCAAGGCCATCGACGTGCGCATGCCCGGGCTCGATCTGGCCACCTTGCACAAGGCCGCGCTGGGCGCCAAGGGCGGCGGCGTCGGCTACTACCCCGACTCGCAGTTCGTGCACATGGACACCGGTCGCCTGCGCCACTGGTAACACGGGCGGCGCCGACGATGTGGCCCACATCATCCTTGCGCCGCCTTGCCCTTCCGCTCCTGCTGCTTACCCTCGCCTGCGGGTCGCCCGGCCCGCGCGCCGCCACACCCATCCCGACCGTGGTGGTTCCTTACGTGCGCGATCCGGTCGACAAGAGCTATCGCAAGATGATCAAAGGCATGGACCGCTTCGAACGCGAGCATGCCCTGGCGCCCGCAGCCCAGCTGCGCTTTCGCCTGCTGCCGCGCCGCCCGGGCGTGGCCATGGACGGCATTCGTCTGCGGGTGGCGGGCGACAGCGTCAGCCTGCCGCTTGCGCTGGCGCCGGACAACAGTTTCGTGCTGCCGCGCGACCAACAAGCCTGGCAGCAGGATGCCGCCGTGGTCGCCAACCGCAAGACCGACAGCATGACCTGGCGCGCCTCCATCGAAACGCCCGGCCTGGCGCCGGGCACGCGCCGCCTGGGCGACCTGCGCCTGGAATGCCGGGTCGGCATGGACGCCGGCCTCATTTCGAATAGCGCGCCGCTGTTCGGCTGGCTGTCCAGGCTGCTGACCGACACCGACCATGTCTGCAACAGCCCCGATGGCAACTACCTGTTCTTTGCCGAGCGCCCGATCTTCAGCGTCACGCTGCGCGCCGGCCAGCGCAGCATGGTGCTGCCGTTCACCATGCTGTACGCCGGCGCCAACCAGACCGCCGACACCCTGCCCTGGTGCGATTGCCAGCTGCTGCTCGATCGCAGCTACTACGCGCCCATCTGGGACCGCCGCTGGCCCGACGACACCATCGTCGCCTTCGAGTACATGGACGAGGCCGCGCCATGAAGCGCGCCTGCGCCATCCTGGCGCTGGCGCTGGCCGGCTGCGCCAGCCAGACCCCGCCCGGGCCGCTGGCCGAACGCGCGCGCCTGCA
>CBFGOU010000728.1:0-2848 GCA_965650445.1 uncultured Oxalobacteraceae bacterium
CAAGCGGCGCCAGCGCGCCCGCCTTTTGCAATAGCGGCAGTGCCTGGGCAATCCGGCCATGTTCCAGATGCACCCACCCGAGCGTGTCGATCACACTGGGGTTGCCGGGGGCGAGCCGGTAGGCGCGCTGCGCGTACTCGAGCGCGCGCGCACCGCCGCTGCGCTGCTGCGCCCAAGCCATGTCGTTCAGGGCAATTACGTTGTCGGGGGAAATTTTTAGGAGTGCATCGAACTGTTCGATCGCGGCGGCGAACTCGTTGGCCAGCAGTTTGGTGCTGGCATAGTACTGACGGGTAGGCACATCGTCGGGTTTGTCATGCAGCCACTGTTGCATCTGGTGGTCGGCTTCGGCGCGCTTGCCGACCCTGGTCAGGGCGCCGTGCAGTTGCACCAGCAGCGGAGCGCTCGGCGCCAATGCGAAAGCACGTTCGTAACCGAGTACGGCAAGTGCATATCTGCCCTGCGCGGAATGCACGTCGGCGGCCAGCTTGTAGCCGTTGGGCGATGACGGATGACGGCGCTGCACCGAATCGGCCAGTGCCAGGGCTTCGGCAAACTTGCTTTGGGCAGTCAAAGCGTTCAGCAAGGCCAGCTGAGATTCGGCGTGATCGGGCGCGATGGCGACAGCCTTGCGCAATGCAACGGTTGCGCTCGCGGCGTCGCGCCGGGCGAGCGCGATCTGGCCGAGCCGCAGATGGGGCAGGGCGGTAGCGGGCGCCAGCGCAGCCAGTTTGGCATAGCTGTCGGCCGCCGCGTCGGCATCGCCAGCGTGCCACTGAAGCTTGGCCAGCAGTTCGAGCGCCTCGGCGCTGGCGGGATAGCGCGCGCGCAGCTCGCGCGCCAGCAAGGTGGCTTTGCCGGTCTGCGCCGCGCGTGCATACGCGGCAGCCAGGTGCAGCGCCGTGGGCAGGCTGTCGGGATGGGCCGCCGCGGCGCGCTCCATCCATTTGACCGCCTGCACGTGCTGGCCGCGGGCGGCTGCCAGACCGGCCAGCGCTTCCAGCAAGCCCGGGTTGACTGGATCGCGCTCGAGCGCGCGCTGATAGCGGCGCTCGGCGTCGGCAGCCTTGTTTTCGGCCTTGTCGATCTGTGCCAGGTTGGCCAGTGCCGGCAAATACAAGGGGTCCTGGGCCAGGGCGCGCTCGAAGCTCGCGCGCGCCTGTACGGCGTCGTGCCTGGCCAGATAGACGCCGCCTTTGAGATTTTGAACCAGCGGATTATCGGCGCGCCGCTCCATCTCCAGTGCGGCGGCGAGCGCCTTGTCCGTGTCGCGACGGCGCAGGTGCGCCATTACGAGCAAGATGGCGTTGCGTTCGGAGGCCTGGTCCAGCTGGGCGGCCTGTTCGAGCTGAGCGATGGCGCGGTTGCTGTCGCCGCTGCCCAGGCGGCTCAGCGCCAGTTCTGTGCGCAAACCGGCTGCACGCGGGCGCAGGACGCTGGCCTGTTCGAACAGCGTGGCCGCTTCGTTGTAGCGGTGCGCCTGCAGATGAGCCTCGCCCAGCAGTGTCAACAATTCGACGTCGCCGCTTGCTTGCGCCAATAGGGGGGAGAGCAACTTGAATGCCGTCTCGGCGCGTCCCGCGCGGAGATGCAGCAAGGCGAGACGTTTGGTGGCAAAGAGATGACGCGGATGGGCGGAGAGATATTGCTGAAAGTGCTGTTCAGCCTGCTCGGCCGACCCAATGGCCATTTCGATGGTGGCGGCCAACAGGATACTCGGCTCGTGATCGGGGGCCGCGCGCAATATCTGCTGGACCGATGCCAAGGCCTCGGGATATTTTTTTTCGCGATATGCCAGCAGGGCATCCGCATACAGGAGCGCAAAGGTCGTGCCGGCCGCCTTGCGCGCCACCGCGATGGCGGCATGGGCGTCGGCAAAGGCGCCGCTGTCGCTCAGAATGCTGGCGATATCGCTTAGCGCTTGAACATTGTTCGGTCGTAGCGCCAGGATCTGCCGATACGATGCCAGCGCCGCATCGAACTGGCCGCGGGCGCGTTGCAGGTCGCCGCGCAGGCGCAGGGCGCCGAGGTGGCCGGGGTCGGCGGCCAGTGCGCTTCGAATCTTCTCGTCGGCGTCGTCCTGGCGGTCCTGCGCGGCGGCAATGCGAGCCATGCCCAGCAAGGCGTCGGGGAAGTGAATTTGCGTGGCCAGCACGCGCTCGTACTGCTCCTTAGCCTGCTCGAACTTGCCGAGGCCGAACAAGGCATCGCCACGCAGCGACAGCACGTCCGCACGATGCAACATGGCCGGATTGGGCGGCGTTTCGGCCAGGGCCCTGTCGAAACGGCCTTGCGCCAGCAGCGCGCGCAAGATCAGCACTGCCGCCTGATCGGCCTGAACGCCATGCGACAGGTCCAGCGCGCGGCGCAACTCCTTCTCGGCGGAAACCGGGTCGCCCTGTTCCAGATACAGTTCGCCCAGCATCTGGCGGGCTTCGCGCAGTTGCCCGTTTTGCTGCAATGCATTTTTCAATTGGATGACGGCGGCACGCAGCTCACCATGATCGCGCTGCTGGCGCGCGTCGGCGAGCAGGGCGCCGGGATCAGCGGACTGGCAGGCTCCGAGCGCCAGACTCCCGGCCAGCATCAATCCGGCAGTGCGGATCCTGGACAATACAGCTTGTGACGACGGCATGCTCAAACTCCTGGATAGTTGCCAGCTTGACTGGCGGCACTGTTAGCGTAGGGAGTCGGAACATGCGCACGTTGACGGCGCTCAAGTTTTGGGGTGCCCGCCTGATGGCGAGCTGCGTGTGCTCTCAGAGTGGGCTCTTGCGCGCTGGGACCGAGCGGGCAATGCCGCGCGCATCCACGGTATGCAGCACGACCGGACGACGCCATACTTTGG
>CBFGOU010000729.1:0-2842 GCA_965650445.1 uncultured Oxalobacteraceae bacterium
GCAGCCCTGTCGCGCACCGTGCGCGCGCCCTCGCGGCTGGATGTCGACACCTTCGCCCCGGGCAAGCCGCCCTACATCCTGCGCGGCGGTCCAACGGTGCGCGCGGAAGTGGCGCGGGTGGCCGAGCTGGGATACCGCGGCCAGCTGATGCCGCAGCTGTCGTATTCGGTGACCGCGTTCCATAACCGCTACGACGATCTGCGCACGCAGCAGATCGACCCCAGCTTTACCTTCGCCACCTTCGCCAGTCTGATGGAGGGCAAGGCCAGCGGGATCGAGATGTGGGGCAGCTACCAGGCCGGCAAGCGCTGGCGTCTCTCCGCCGGCTACACCGCCCTGCGCGAGTCGATGTGGCTCAAGCCGGGCAGTAACGATATCGCCGGTCCACGCGCGGTGGGCAAGGATCCGCGCCACACGGCGCAGTTGCGCTCGACCTTCGACGTCGGCGCCGGCCAGCAGTTCGAACTGGCCGTGCGCGACGTGGGGCGGCTGCGCAATCCGGACGTGCCGGGCTATACGGCGGTGGATGCGCGTTATTTGTGGATGGTCAGGCCCGGCGTGGAGCTATCGCTGACAGGTCAGAACCTGAACGGCAGCCATGCGGAATACGGACCGGTGGAGTGGCGCACCGAGCTGCCGCGCGAGGTGGCGTTGCGCCTGGTGTGGCGCCAGTAAGGCCGTTACGCCTGCATTAAACCGTCGTCCCCCGCTTGCGCGATCGCCTGCTCGCGCGCAAACGGGGGACGACAGCTCAGATTTCGCTGGCCAGCTTGGCGGCGATACCGATGTAGTTCGATGGCGTCATGGCCAGCAGCAGGTCCTTGGCATCCTGCGGAATGGCCAGGCCGGTGACGAACTCGCGCAGCGCGTCTTTCGAGATGCCTTTACCGCGCGTCAGTTCCTTCAGCTGCTCGTACGGGTTCTCGATGCCATAGCGGCGCATCACGGTCTGCACCGGCTCGGCCAGCACTTCCCAGTTCGCGTCCAGATCCTGCGCCAGGCGCGCCTGGTTCACTTCCAGCTTGTTCAGGCCGCGCAGGCAGCTGTCGTAGGCCAGCAGCGCGTAGCCGAAACCGACGCCGATATTGCGCAGCACGGTCGAATCGGTCAGGTCGCGCTGCATGCGCGACACCGGCAGCTTCTCGGCCATGTGCTTGAGCACGGCGTTGGCCAGGCCCAGATTGCCTTCCGAATTTTCGAAGTCGATCGGGTTGACCTTGTGCGGCATGGTCGACGAACCGATCTCGCCGGCCTTGGTGATCTGCTTGAAGTAGCCCAGCGAGATATACGTCCAGATATCGCGGTTCAGGTCCAGCAGGATGGTGTTGGTGCGCGCGATCGCGTCGAACAGCTCGGCCATGTAGTCATGCGGCTCGATCTGGATGGTGTACGGATTGAAGGTCAGGCCGAGCCGCTGCTCGATCACGTTTTTCGAGAACGTGGCCCAGTCGAAGCCGGGATAGGCCGACAGGTGCGCATTGTAGTTGCCCACCGCGCCGTTCATCTTGCCGAGAATTTCGACATCGGCGATGCGCTTGAGGGCGCGCTGCAGACGCGCCACCACGTTGGCGATTTCCTTGCCGAGCGTGGTCGGGCTGGCGGTCTGGCCGTGGGTGCGCGAGAGCATCGGCACGCTGGCGTTGGCGTGGGCGATGTCGGTCAGCCTGGCGACCAGGCCGCGCAGCGCCGGCAGCATCACGCTGTCGCGCGCGGCCTTGAGCATCATGCCGTGCGAAGTGTTGTTGATGTCTTCCGAGGTGCAGGCGAAGTGGATGAATTCGGTCGCCGCGACCAGTTCCGGAACGTCCTTGACCTGCTCCTTGAGCCAGTACTCGACCGCCTTGACGTCATGGTTGGTGACCGCTTCGATGGCCTTGATGCGCGCGGCGTCGGCTTCCGAGAAGTCGCTTGCCATTTTGTCCAGCAGCGCGGTGGCTTCGGCCGAGAACGGCTTGATCTCGGCGAAACCGGCCTGCGACAGCGCCTGCAGCCACGCGATTTCGACTTTCACCCGATGGTGCATGAAGCCGGCTTCGGACAGGATCGGGCGCAGTTTGTCGGTCTTGGCGGCGTAGCGGCCGTCCAGTGGGGACAGGGCCGACAGCGTGGAGTAGGGAGCGGTAGAGGTCATGGAGAGGGCAGAGTATTGAGGATGAAATTCAGGCGTACCCGTCGAGGCGGCACGGTGAAGGCAGGATTTTACCACTGGCCGGCCCGTCAAGCCCATGTTGCCGGAGCAGCCCCGATGCTATACTGGGCGCCAATCGTTCACCAGCCTTCTCTATGAAACTTATCGGTTCCCTCGCCAGTCCCTATGTCCGCAAGGTCCGTGTCGTCATGGCGGAGAAAAAGCTCGACTACGCTTTCGTGCTCGATAACGTCTGGGGCGCCGAGACCACGGTGCATCTGTCCAACCCGCTCGGCAAGGTGCCCTGCCTGGTCATGGAAGACGGCAGCCCGCTGTACGATTCGCGCGTGATCGTCGAGTATCTCGACACCCTCACGCCGGTGGCCAAGCTGCTGCCGCCCAACGGCCGCGACCGCGCCGCCGTCAAGGTGTGGGAAGCGCTGGCCGACGGCGTGCTCGACGCCGGCGTGCTGGTGCGGCTGGAGCGCACCCTGCGCCCGCAAGAGCAGCAAAGCGCCGCCTGGATCGAACGCCAGATGCGCAAGGTCAGCGCCGGCCTGGCCGTCATGTCGGCCGACCTGGGCGAATCGCCTTTCTGCCAGGGCAACCACTACACGCTGGCCGATGTGGCGGTCGGCTGCGCGCTCGGCTGGCTGTCGTTCCGCTTCCCCGAGATCGACTGGCGCGGCGACTATCCCAACCTGGCCAGATTGC
>CBFGOU010000730.1:0-2840 GCA_965650445.1 uncultured Oxalobacteraceae bacterium
AAACCGGCCAGGCGCGCGAGTTCCAGAACTACATGCAGCCGGTCACTATCGAAGGCGAGGAAGTCTTCCTGGCCGGCGTGCGCGCGTCCCCCAACGACCCGTTCAGCTACCTGCGCATTCCCGCCGACGACGCCCACACCGTCAAGGAATGGATGCGCCTGCGCGCCGCGCTGGCCACCCCGGCCATGCGTGCCGAAGCGGCGGCCCGCTACGCCCGCCGCGCCATGCCGCCGTCACCGTCGACCAGCCCCGCGGCCTTGCAGGAGCAATTGCGCGAGTCGGCCGGCAAGAGCCTGGACATTTTCGCCGGCGCGGGCGAGCAGGGCGGGTATGTGGGCGTGTCGCGCTTCCTGGAAAAAATTCCCAAGGGAGAGCAGGAAAAGGCCGCCAACATCTTCATGAAAATTCTTAACGGCACCATGTGGGAATTGTGGCAGGCCGCGCGCGAGCAGGACGGCTTGCCGGCCGCCACGCCCGACGAGCGCCACGCGCGCTTCCTGCAGCTGGCCACCAACGCCCTGTCCGACAGCGTGTTCTACGGCGCCCCGGTGTATCTGCAGCTCGATGAATTTGTCGAGGTCAAGGCCTCGGTGCTGCAGGTGACCCGCTCGCCCGGCAAGAAAGTGGTCTACCTGGGCTGCGTATTCCTGGTCCTGGGCGTGTTCGCCATGTTTTACATCCGCGAGCGCCGCCTGTGGGTGTGGATCAAGCGCAACGACGACGGCAGTGCCCACGCCCTGATGGCCATGAGCACCCAGCGCAAGACGCTCGATTTCGAGCGCGAATTCGACGACCTGAAAACCAAACTGCCGCAATCGGCGTAAGCTGGCGGCAACTGGAGAACACGATGGATATGACGCAAGCACAAACCTACCAGCAGGCGCCCGGCTACTTCAAGCGCCTCGGCATGCTCGACTGGCTGTTCGCGGTCGGCCTGATGGCCGCCGCCCTGTTCGCGCTGCTGCGCTTCGGCGCCTTCATGGATGGCTACGAGAAAGCCATCCTGGTACTGGCCGCGCCGACCTTCGCCGCGCTCGGCTGGCACTGGAAACCGGTGCGCTGGCTGATGCCGCTGGTGGCGCTGCTGGCGCTGTGGGCCGTCAAGCTGTATGCCGGCGACCTCGGCATGGCCAACCAGAAATTCTTCCTCAAATACATGCTGTCGAGCCAGTCGGCGATTCTGTGGATGAGCACCATGTTCGTGTTCTCCACCGTGTTCTACTGGATCGGCCTGGCCGGCCGCTCCAACTTCGGCGGCGCGGTCGGCTCGCGCCTGTGCTGGGCGGCGGTGGTGCTCGGCTTCACCGGCATGATGGTGCGCTGGTACGAGTCTTACCTGATCGGCAGCGACGTCGGCCACATTCCCGTGTCCAACCTGTACGAAGTGTTCATCCTGTTCTCGATGATCACGGCCCTGTTCTACCTGTACTACGAACAGCACTACGCCACGCGCCAGCTGGGCGCCTTCGTGCTGCCGGTGATTGCCGCCGCGGTGGGGTTCCTGCTGTGGTACACCGTTTCGCGCGATGCCGCCGACATCCAGCCGCTGGTGCCGGCCCTGCAAAGCTGGTGGATGAAAATCCACGTCCCGGCCAACTTCATCGGCTACGGCACCTTTGCCCTCGCGGCCATGGTCGGTTCGGCCTACCTGCTCAAGTCGCACGGCATTCTGGCCGACCGCCTGCCCTCGCTGGACGTGCTCGACGACGTCATGTACAAGGCCATCTCGGTCGGCTTCGCCTTTTTCACCGTGGCCACCATCCTCGGCGCGCTGTGGGCGGCCGAAGCCTGGGGCGGCTACTGGTCCTGGGACCCGAAGGAGACCTGGGCCCTGATCGTCTGGCTGAACTATGCCGCGTGGCTGCACATGCGCCTGATGTCCGGCCTGCGCGGGCGCATGGCGGCGTGGTGGGCGCTGGTGGGCCTGCTGGTGACCACCTTCGCCTTTTTGGGCGTAAACATGTTCCTCTCCGGCCTGCATTCTTACGGCAAGCTTTAATCCCGAAACCGATGCGGATTTTCCTGCGTAGATGGTGTATGGTTTAAGTCATACAACACTTCTCGCAGGAGCCGCCATGCTGATCAAACGTCGTCCAAACGGCATCGATATGCCGTTTCCCTCCGAGATTACGCCGCAACACGTGTACCAGGAGCGGCGCCGCTTCATTCAACGCATGGCGGCCGGCGCCGTGGCCGGCAGCGCGCTGTGGGAAATGGCCAACCGCGCAGCGTTCGCCCAGACCGCGCCGGCGCCAAAGCTGGCTGCCAGGCTCAATCCGGCCTATTCGGCGCTGGACAAGCAGACCGCCTTCAAGGACGCCACCAGCTACAACAACTTCTACGAGTTCGGCACCGACAAGTCCGAGCCCGCCGTCAACGCCCACACCTTGCAGACGCGCCCATGGACGGTGGCGATCGAAGGCGAGGTCAAAAAGCCCATGACGCTCGACATCGACAGCCTGCTCAAGCTGGCGCCGCTGGAAGAGCGCGTGTACCGGCTGCGCTGCGTGGAAGGCTGGTCGATGGTGATTCCGTGGGTCGGCTATTCCTTTTCCGAGATCATCAAGAAGGTCGAGCCGACCGGCAACGCCAAGTATGTCGAATTCGTCACCCTGGCCGACCGCAAGCAAATGCCGGGCGTGGCCAGCCGGGTGCTCAACTGGCCGTATGTGGAAGGCTTGCGCATCGACGAAGCCAATCACCCGCTGACCCTGCTCACCCTGGGCATGTACGGGCAGGCGCTGCCCAATCAGAACGGGGCACCGGTGCGCATCGTGGTGCCGTGGAAGTATGGCTTCAAGTCGGCCAAGTCGATCGTCAAGATCCGCTTCGTGAAGGAT
>CBFGOU010000731.1:0-2832 GCA_965650445.1 uncultured Oxalobacteraceae bacterium
TGGCCGCTGGCGCTGCCATCGGCGCGCTGGCAGGCGGCGCGGCGGGCAAGGCCGCCGGCCATCTGGTCAATCCGGAAGAAGAGTCGAACTACTGGCGCGGCCAGTACCAGAGCGCGCCGTACTACTCGCCTGGCTACACCTACGACGATTACGGTCCGGCCTACGAACTGGGCTATAACAGCCGCGGCCGCTACACCGGTCAGCAGTTCGACACGGTGGAAAACGACCTGGCCAGCGATTGGGAACGCACCAAGGGCCGCTCGCGCCTGACCTGGCAGCAAGCCAAGTCGGCCACCCGCGCCGCATGGGATAAGGTGGAACGCGCCATGCCTGGCGACTTCGACGGTGATGGCCGCTAAGCGGCGTCTTGATCGGCAATGAAAAAAGCCTCGCGGCCAACCGGCGGCGAGGCTTTTTTCTTGCATCGGAAGAAGTTTAATTCTTGACCGCTTCCACCTGGATGGCCAGCTTCACTTCCGGCGAGAAACGTGGCAGACCGTAGTTGATGTTGAAGTCGCTGCGCTTGAATTCGGCCGAGGCGTCGGCGCCGCACACTTCTTTCTTCAGCATCGGATGCTCGATGCACTTGAACTTGTTGATGGTCAGGGTGACCGGCTTGGTGACGCCGTGCAGGGTCAGTTCGCCGTCGACGGTGGCAGGGGAGTCGCCGTTGAACTTGATCGACTTGGCCTTGTAGGTCACGGTCGGGAACTTGGCGACATCGAACATGTCCGGACCCTTGGCGTGGCCGTTGAGTTTTTCATTGCCGAAGTCCAGCGAGCCGGCATCGATGGTGATATCGATGGTGCCGGTTTTGGCCGCGCGGTCCAGGGTGACGGTGCCGCTGGACTTGGTGAACTTGCCGCGCAGGACGGAAATGCCCATGTGGTCGGCTTCAAAGCTTGGGTAGGTATGGCCAGGATCGATGGTGTAGGAATCGGCCGCGTAAGCGATGGCGCTGCTGGCAGCGAGGGCGGCGACGACGAGATGCGAAATTTTCATGGATATCCTTCGTTGAGTGAATGATGCTGGAAATAAAAACGTCGTAAGGGCATGTGCCGTTACTGCGCCGCGACGCGGAACTTGATCAGCACGTCATCGGCAACCATGCTGGTGTCTTTCCATTCGCCTTCACCGATGTTGAAGGTCAGCCGCTTGATCGGCAGCGTCCCTTCGAAAACCTGCTTGCCTGCCTCGGTCTTGACGGTCAGTGGGAAACTCACATCCGTGCTTTTGCCCTTGATGGTCAGTTTGCCGGCCACCGTCAGCTTGCCCGGTCCGGCGGCCTTGATGGCCGAGGACACGAAGCTTGCCTTGGGAAATTGCGCGGCGTTGAACCACTCTTTCTTGGCCACTTCCTTGTTCATGTCCGGGTCGCCCAGGTCCAGGCTGGCGGTGTCGATGTCGACGCTGGCCTTGGCCAGGTCCGGCTTGGCCGCGTCGTAATCGATTTGCGCCGCGAACTTCTTGAACTTCGCTTCGACCGGCACATTCATCTGCTTGAAGGTGGCCGACACGCTGGACTTGGCCGGGTCGACCTTCATGGGCGCCGCGACGGCCAGGACGGCGGCGCCAAGCAGAGCTGCGAGCAATGTGCCACTGAATATTTTCATAGGATTTCCTTGAGAGACGGTGGTGATAGGCTTAAGGCAGCATGCGTTTGAGCACGCCGTCACGGTCGATGAAGTGGTGCTTGAGGGCGGCGGCCACGTGCAGCGCGAAGGCGCCCAGCAAGCCCATGTTGAGCCAGTAGTGCAGGGCCTTGAGCACCGGTTTCAAGTCCGGGTTGGCGTCGATCAGCACGGGCAGCTTGAACAGGCCGAAATACACCACCGGGACACCGGCCGACAGGGTGTAGAAATAGCCGGACAGCGGCACCGCGAACATCAGCACGTAGAGCAGGCCGTGCAGGCCGTTGGCCGCGCTTTTCTGCCAGGCCGGCATGCTGGAGGGATACTCGGGTGCGCTGTTCTTCAGGCGCCACAGCAAGCGCAGGGCTGCCAGGCCGAGGATGGTGACGCCCGCCCATTTATGCCAGGAATAGTATTTCAGCTTGGCCGGCGAGATGCCAGGCATGTCGCTCATGACCAGCCCCAGCGAAAACGTGCCGATGATGAGCAGCGCAATCAGCCAGTGGAAGACAATCGCCGTCGTGGTATAGCGCTCGCGCATGCCCCGCTCCAAATAAATAGTACGTGTTAGAACTAATTATTCCTACTATAGCAAAAAAATGCAGATCGCGTAAAAGTGGGTCAGATATTGTCCGTTTGCCATGTTGCAGGAACTGTACGATTGCCCCGTGCGGTCCGGTCAACCCGCAATTTATCATTGATAATAGCTTGAAGCAGGCATATCAACGCTCGGGTACTGGAACACGATGACCACAAGAAGGCATAGGGAGACACTGATCGTCATGCTGGCAGGGGCGGTATCGCTGCCCGCGATGGGGGCCGCGGCCCCGGTCGACATGGCCGAACTGTCGATTGAAGAGCTGGCGAACATTCAGATCACGTCGGTCTCGCGGCGGCCCGAAGCGCTCGCCGGGGCCGCCGCGTCGGTTTTCGTCATCACCTCCGACGACCTGCGCCGTGCCGGCGTGACCAGCATCCCGGAAGCGCTGCGGCTGGCGCCCAATCTGCAGGTCGCGCAGGTCAACGCCGCCAGCTACGCGGTCAGCGCACGCGGCCTGAACGGCAGCAATGCCACCGGTCCGAACAAGCTGCAAGTCCTGATCGACGGGCGCTCGGCCTATTCGCCGCTGTTTTCGGGGGTGTTCTGGGATGCCCAGGATGTGCTGATCGAAGACATCGAGCGCATTGAAGTCATCAGCGG
>CBFGOU010000732.1:0-2829 GCA_965650445.1 uncultured Oxalobacteraceae bacterium
CCCGCTTCGCCAATGATCACGACCGGCTTCAGGCCATGGGCTTCGGCGCGCAGTGCGCTGCGCTCGACGGGGGTAAGTTTTTGCATAATATTTTTGGATGATCCTATAAAAGCAGTATTCTACGCGAATGGCAAAGAACAAATTAAACAAAAACTGGTTACACGACCACATTAACGACCCGTACGTCAAGCTGGCCCAGAAAGAAGGCTACCGCGCACGCGCCGCATATAAACTCAAAGAAATTGATGAAAGCGAAAAACTGATCAAGCCGGGGCAGGTCATTGTCGACCTCGGCTGCACTCCCGGCAGCTGGGGCCAGTACACCCGGCGCAAGCTGGCCGGCAAGGAAGGCGGCGGCATCAACGGCACCATCATCGGGCTCGACATGCTGCCCATGGAACCGGTGGCCGACATGCACTTCATCCAGGGCGACTTCCGCGAATCGCGCGTGCTGCGCCAGCTCGATACCGTGCTGGCCGGGCGCAAATGCGACCTGGTGCTGTCCGACATGGCCCCGAATCTGTCCGGCATCCCGACTGCGGATGCTGCCCGTATGGAACATCTTATCGATTTGGCAATTGAGTTTTCTCAACTCCACATGAAGCCGGCTGGTGCATTGTTGGTGAAATGTTTCAAGGACATGGGGTTTAGTCAAATCGTTGAGAAATTTCGTCAGGAATTCAAGGTGGTCAAACAGGTCAAACCGAAGGCCAGCCGCGATAAATCCTCGGAAATTTTCCTGTTGGGTAAAGGCTTGAAAAACCCTGCCGAAAAGAATCCCGTGCGGGACGACGAATCCACCCTTGATATTTGACGATTTCAACCGCACATTGCCCAGGAAACGCCGTTTTCGGTGCAATTTGGCCAATAAATGGTGGTTTCCAGTGGTTTTTTCGCCGTTTTTACCTGTCCCGCCGGGCGCGCGTGGCACCGTTTGGCTATTGCAGGTAGAATCGGCGTTCTAAGTAATCGGTAAAAGATGCATCCCGCATCGAAGGAGTTTTCGTGAATAATATGTTTTCCAAATCCGCCATCTGGGTTGTGGTCGTCCTGCTGTTATTCATGCTGTTCAAGCAGTTTGACACCCACACGGTGGCCGGCGGCGCCAAGCCCATCGCTTATTCCGAACTGCTCGATGAGGTCAAGGCTCGCCGGATCAAGGATGTGGTCATCGAAGGTGCGAATATCGTCGCCACCCGCACCGACGATAGCAAGGTGCGCTCCACCGCCACCGGCCTGGACCGCGGGCTGATCGGCGACCTGCGCGACAACAACGTGCACTTCGACATCAAACCGCCTGAGGAACCATCATTCCTTTCGCAAGTTTTCATTTCCTGGTTCCCGATGCTGCTGCTGATCGGCGTCTGGGTATTCTTCATGCGTCAGATGCAGGGCGGCGGCAAGGGCGGGGCGTTCTCGTTCGGCAAGTCCAAGGCCCGCATGATGGATGAGACCAACAACACCGTCACCTTCGCCGACGTGGCCGGCTGCGACGAAGCCAAGGAAGAAGTCAACGAGATCGTCGACTTCCTCAAGGACCCCACCAAGTTCCAGAAGCTGGGCGGACGCATTCCGCGCGGCGTGCTGATGGTCGGCCCTCCGGGTACCGGTAAAACCCTGCTGGCGCGCGCCATTGCCGGCGAAGCCAAGGTGCCGTTCTTCTCGATCTCCGGTTCGGATTTCGTTGAAATGTTCGTCGGCGTGGGCGCCAGCCGTGTGCGCGACATGTTTGAAAACGCCAAGAAACACTCGCCGTGCATCATCTTCATCGACGAGATCGACGCGGTCGGCCGTCATCGTGGCGCCGGCATGGGCGGCGGTAACGACGAGCGCGAACAGACCCTGAACCAGCTGCTGGTCGAGATGGACGGCTTCGAGGCGAGCTCCGGCGTGATCGTCGTGGCCGCCACCAACCGTGCCGACGTGCTCGACAAAGCGCTGCTGCGTCCGGGCCGTTTCGACCGTCAAGTGATGGTCGGCCTGCCGGACATCCGCGGGCGCGAACAGATTCTCAACGTGCACATGCGCAAAGTGCCGATCGGCACCGACGTCAAGGCCGACATCCTGGCCCGCGGCACCCCCTGCTTCTCGGGCGCCGACCTGGCCAACCTGGTCAACGAAGCGGCCCTGTTCGCCGCCCGCCGCAGCAAGCGCCTGGTCGAAATGAGCGACTTCGAAGACGCCAAGGACAAGATTTACATGGGTCCGGAGCGCAAATCGATGGTCATGCGCGAGGAAGAGCGCCGCAACACCGCCTACCACGAGTCCGGTCACGCGGTGGTCGCCAAGCTGTTGCCGAAGGCCGATCCGGTCCACAAGGTCACCATCATGCCGCGCGGTTACGCGCTCGGCCTGACCTGGCAGCTGCCTGAGCACGACAGCCTGTCCGGCTATAAGGACAAGATGCTGGAAGAAATTTCCATCCTGTTCGGCGGCCGGATTGCCGAGGAAATCTTCGTCGGCCAGATGTCGACCGGCGCCTCCAACGACTTCGCCCGCGCCACCAAGCTGGCCCGTTCGATGGTTACCCGCTTCGGCATGAGCGACAGCATGGGCGTGATGGTCTACGAAGACAGCGAGAACGAAGGCTTCTTCGGTGGCGCCACCAAGACGATTTCGGAAGCGACCCAGCAAAAGGTTGACTCGGAAATCCGCGCCATCCTGGACCGCCAGTACGCGCTGGCCCGCCGCCTGCTCGAAGAGAACAAGGACAAGGTCGAAATCATGACCCGCGCGCTGCTCGACTGGGAAACCATCGACGCAGATCAGATCAACGACATCATGGCCGGCAACGAGCCACGCTCGCCGAAGTCGGGCTTGCTGACCAAG
>CBFGOU010000733.1:0-2827 GCA_965650445.1 uncultured Oxalobacteraceae bacterium
CCCACATCGATGCCGCGCTGCTCGCGCCGCTGGCCGGCGACGACCCGGATGCGCGCATCGAAGCGATCGGCAAGATCGGCGCGCTGGCCACGCCGGAAGCGGCCGCCATTTTGCAGGCGATGCAAAATGAAAGCCTGTATGCCGGCGCGGACGGCAAGGTGCTCATCGTCGACGGCGAGCACGTCAGCGATGCCGCCACCGGCACCGCCGCCACCTTGCCGGAAGGCGCCGACGCCATCGTCATCAACAACCGCTTGCGCTCGGCACTGCAAACCGCGCTGGCCGCGTTCGACCTGCTCTCCAAGGACACCGGCGTGCGCCTCGCCGCCGCCCAAGGCTTGCAAACCCAGGGCGTGGAGGCGGGCCAGCTGCCGCTGCTGCGCGCCGCGCTGGCACGCGAAACCGATTTGGCCGTCAAGGACATCCTGCATTTGCTGGTCGCCAGCGCCAGCCTGCACGACGCCGATCCGGCCGTGCGCCAAAGCGCCGCCGTTTCGCTCGGCGCCAGCAGCAACGCCGCCGTGCGCCCGCTGCTGCAGCAAATGGTCACGGAGGAGAAGGACGAGGCTGCCCGCGTAGCCGCCGAAGTCAGCCTGCGCGCCATTGACAGCCGCATCCGCCGTACCGAAATCGTCGGCAACATTTTCTATGGCGTGTCGCTGGGCAGCGTGCTGCTGCTGGCCGCGCTCGGACTGGCCATCACCTTCGGGCTGATGGGCATCATCAACATGGCGCACGGCGAACTGTTGATGGTCGGCGCCTACACCACTTATGTATGCCAGTCGCTGTTCCGCCTGTATCTTCCCGGCGCTGTGGACGCCTATCTGCTGGCCGCCATTCCCGCCGCCTTCCTCGTCGCGGCCGCGGTCGGCATCGCGCTCGAACGCACCGTGATCCGCTGGCTGTACGGCCGTCCGCTGGAAACCCTGCTGGCGACCTGGGGCATCAGCCTGATCCTGATGCAAACCGTGCGTACCCTGTTCGGCGCGCAGAACGTGGAGGTGGCCAATCCCAGCTGGATGTCGGGCGGCGTTACCGTGCTGGGCTCGCTGGTGCTGCCGTACAACCGCATCGCCATCATCGGCTTTGCCGTGTTCGTCGTCGCCATGGTCTGGCTGATCCTCAACAAGACCCGGCTCGGCCTGTTCGTGCGCGCCGTAATGCAAAACCGCCGCATGGCCGATTGCGTCGGCGTGCCGACCGGCCGTATCGACATGATGGCCTTCGGCCTGGGTTCCGGCATCGCCGGGCTGGGCGGGGTGGCGTTGTCGCAGCTGGGCAATGTCGGCCCCGACCTGGGCCAGAGCTACATCGTCGATTCCTTCATGGTGGTGGTGCTGGGCGGCGTCGGCCAGCTGGCCGGCACCGTGATCGCCGCGCTCGGCCTGGGCGAAGTCAATAAATTCCTCGAACCGATGTATGGCGCCGTCCTGGCCAAGATCAGCATCCTGGTCTTCATCATCATCTTCATTCAGCGCCGTCCGCAAGGCCTGTTCGCCCTCAAGGGAAGGAGCGTCGATTGAGCCCGCTATTTTCACGCCGCGCCTGGACCATTCTCGGCGCCGTCACCCTGCTTGCCGTCCTGCTGCCGCTGGCCAATCTGGCGTTTCCGGAAGGTCACGCGCTGCACGTATCGGCCTACACCATCGGCCTGATCGGCAAGTTCATGTGCTTCGCCCTGGCCGCGCTGGCGCTCGACCTGGTGTGGGGCTACACCGGTATCCTGTCGCTCGGCCACGGCGTGTTCTTCGCGCTTGGCGCCTATGCCCACGGCATGTACCTGATGCGCGCCGCCGCGCAGGACAGCGGTGGCGCCTTGCCGAACTTCATGGTCTTCCTGGACTGGAAAGCCTACCCGTGGTTCTGGTCCGGCACCGACAGCTTCCTCTACTGCATGCTGCTGGTGCTGGCCGTGCCGGCCTTGCTGGCCTTCGTGTTCGGCTACTTCGCCTTCCGCTCGCGCATCAAGGGTGTGTACTTTTCCATCATTACGCAAGCGATGACTTATGCCTTCATGCTGCTGTTCTTCCGCAACGACACCGGCTTCGGCGGCAACAACGGCTTCACCGGCTTTACCAGCGTGCTGGGCGCCGGCATCACGGCGCCGGTGACCAAGACTGTGCTCTACCTGCTCAGCCTTGCCTTGCTGGTCGGCGCGCTGATCCTGTGCCGCGCCATCGTCCAGAGTAAGCTGGGCCGCGTGCTGCAGGCGGTGCGCGATTCCGAATCGCGCCTGATGTTCATCGGCTACGACCCGCTGTGGTTCAAGCTGTTCGTCTGGACCTTGTCGGCGGTGCTGTGCTCCATTGCCGGTGCGCTGTATGTGCCGCAGGTCGGCATCATCAACCCATCCGAAATGTCGCCCGCCAATTCGATCGAGATGGTGATCTGGGCGGCGGTCGGCGGACGCGGCACCCTGGTCGGCCCGATCATCGGTGCCTTCGCCGTCAACGGGCTGAAAAGCTGGTTCACCGCCGCGCTGCCGGAATTCTGGCTGTTCGCGCTCGGCCTGCTGTTCATCTGCGTGACGCTGTTCATGCAAAAAGGGCTGATGGGCCTGCTGCGCGACGATCGCCGCAAGGCCGTTGTCGCCGACGAACCCGTCACTGCCACCGTGCACAAGGAGGCTGCATGAGAATCCCCGAACACGGCACGCCCGACACCAGCCACGGCGCCATTCTTTACATGGAAGAC
Organism: uncultured Oxalobacteraceae bacterium; assembly: GCA_965650445.1. Lineage (GTDB taxonomy): Bacteria > Pseudomonadota > Gammaproteobacteria > Burkholderiales > Burkholderiaceae_D > Telluria_A. The sequence goes on from CBFGOU010000733.1 coordinate 2,695, forward strand.
GTGACGGTTTCGTTTGACGGGTTTAACGCGCTCAACAAGCTGAGCCTGGATATTTCGGTCGGCGAACTGCGCTGCATTATCGGCCCCAACGGCGCCGGCAAGACCACCATGATGGACGTCATCACCGGCAAGA
>CBFGOU010000734.1:0-2822 GCA_965650445.1 uncultured Oxalobacteraceae bacterium
GCCATCACATCTGGAAGACCTTCACCGAACAGCGCAAAGTGCGTTCGATCAGCGTCGAGGGCAACGACATCAAGGTGCTGTTCAGCTTTGGCGCCGGCGCCGTGCATTGGGAAAACGTGTACCGCATGGCTAGCGACGGCAGCGTGCAGGTCGCCGCTACGTTCACTCCGCTGCGCGACGATCTGGTCGATCCGCTGCGCCTCGGCCTGCGTTTCGACAGCCTGCCTGCGCTCGATAGCCTGAGCTGGTACGGCCGCGGCCCGCATGAATCGTACGTCGACCGCTACACCGGCGCGCCGCTGGGGATCTACTCCGGCAAGCTGGCCGACCAGTACCACGGCTACATCCGTCCTCAGGAAAGCGGCAACAAGACCGACGTGCGCTGGTTCGAACTGCGCGGCGCCGATCAGCGTGGCTTCAAAGTGACCGGCGACAAGCCGATCGCCTTCAATGCGCTGGCGTTCCCGTATGAAGACCTGCTGCTGCGTCCACGGGGCGTCTGGAAGAGCTCGGAAATCGCGCCGCACGGCGATGGCAGCGTGCTGATCGACCTGACCCAGGCCGGTGTCGGCGGCGATACCGGCTGGAGCCTGGATGGCCGTGCGCATGTGAAGTACCGCATCCCGCTGCAACAGGCGAGCTACGGTTTCACCATCGCGCCGCGTTAAGGGTTGAAACGAAAACGCTGTCCTCGCGAAGGCGGGGACGGCGTTTCGGCCAGGCTGGTGGCCGCTTAGCCGAGGTGGTTCTGCTCCAGAAGAGCCGCATACTGCGGGATGGTTTTATTGAGATTATGGTCCTGCATTTTTTTCCAGGCAGGCATGGGCAGACCAAATTCCGCAAGAATTCTTTCGGTAATCAAGCGGCTTACCCTTCCGCAGCCATCGTTATAAGGGTGAATCGCTATAAACCTCTGCTTGAATTCTGCCGCAATCAGCCAGCCTTTATGGGGCTCATTGCTGCGCATGGCGTCGTTGATCCGCGCCTGGATATCGCTGCATAAATCATCAAGATCGCCTGCTATGTTCTGGGCAGGCCGGAATACTGTTTTCCCGATCATCATCGAAAAAGGTTTGTCCGCCAGGAGCGGATAGCCGAGATTGCTGTATTGATATCCCACGAAGCCGGCGCCGTGGCTGTGCACCGCCTGCACTTCGTCGAAGTCATATATTTTCAGTTTGAACGATTCCGGCGCTGCCGCCCATCCTGCCCGCTTTTCGCCCGGTTGAATACTGGCTTTTCCTCTTGCAAGCCGGCTCATATAGTCCAGACTTAATTTTCCGGACAAGGTATCGAATCTGTCATCCTTCGCGTAGCTGCTGAGATGAACCTTATCTAATAATACAGGATCGAAGTGCCGTGCCAGTTCACCTATGTGGATTGCCGCAAGTTCTGTTCGCGCCCGCTTTTCTGCTTCCTCTGCTTTTATCCCATGTTTGGATGTTTCATTTCTCGGCTTGAAAATGTTGCTCCCAGAAGCCGGTCGTTGTTTTTTCGCTTGCGATTCCGCCGCAGCGCCATCCTGGTCCGTTTTTGTCGTGGCAGTGGACGTTGCAGCATGTGTCTGCCGGCCGCGGATGGCCTCTCCCTGCTGAATGTTCGAGTTTGTTGAAGCGGTAGGCATTGGTGCCGACAGACCTATTTTCATCATGCGCCTGCGATGGATTGAGATAACGGTAATGCCTGTCAGTGGCATGCGGGCGGGATCGGTTCCATTCAATCTGGAGCGCAAAGCCGGCATTTTGCGCGTCGCTCTGTTGGGCTGCTAGCCCGCCTGCAGCGGCAACAAGGCCACCGCCTTGACCTGCACCCACAGTCGGCTGCCCGCTGCCACGCCGAGCGCATCGCGCGAGCGCCGCGTGATCTGCGCCTGCAGCAGGATGCCGGCGGCATCCAGGCTGACCAGCACATGCGCGGGATCGTAGCCGGGACGGGTCGCGACAACGGTGCCTTGAACATGGTTCAGGATCGAACTGTCGCTCGGGCGGGTCAGCGCCAGACTGACGTCGCGCGCCAGTATGCGCAGGCGCAGCAAGGTTCCCAGCGGCAGTGCGGCATGCGCCACGAACAGCGGCTGGCCGCCGACATCAAGGCGCAGCAAACCATAGCCTGCATCGACAGCGTCAACCGTGCCGTGAACGACCACGCCGGCATCGTCGCTCAGGTTCATCGACAGGTCGAGCCGCGCCAGCATCTCGCTGGCCGGGCCGCTGGCCTGCACCTTGCCGCCTTCGATGACGACGATGTGGCCGGCCAGCCGCGCCACTTCGTCGGCCGCGTGGCTCACATACAGCATCGGCACGTCCAGCTGCGCGTGTATCCGCTCCAGATAGGGCAGCACTTCGTCCTTGCGCTGCCGGTCGAGCGAGGCCAGCGGCTCGTCGAGCAGCAGCAGGCGCGGGCTGGTCAACAGGGCGCGCGCGATGGCCACGCGCTGGCGCTCGCCGCCCGACAGCTGCGGCGTGCGCCGTTCCAGCAGGTGGCTGATGCCGAGCAGTTCCACCGCATGGCCCAGGTCGATGGCGGCGCGGCTGGCGCGCTTGCGCGCAAACTCGAGGTTGCCTGCCACCGTCAAATGGGCAAACAGGCTGGCTTCCTGAAACACATAGCCGATCGCGCGCCGGTGCGGCGGCACGAACTGATCGCCGTCCTGCCAGCGCTCGCCGTTGACGTCGAGATAGCCGCCCGCATGCCGGTCCAGCCCGGCGATGGCGCGCAGGATGCTGGTCTTGCCGGCCCCGGAGCTGCCCGACAGCACCGTCACCCCGCGCCCGGGCGCCTCCAGCGCACAGTCCACGCCCCTGATCCGGAAACGCGCGCTG
>CBFGOU010000735.1:0-2810 GCA_965650445.1 uncultured Oxalobacteraceae bacterium
GGATTGCTGTCCGGCCGCGCCGCCCTGAGCGACCTGCTGCCGCTGGGCGCGCCCGCGCCTGGCCGTGCGCTGGCCGGGATGGAATTCGACCAGAAGCTGGACTGGGGATTTGCCAACATCAAGCTGGGCGCGATTCGCCAGACCCGGTCGCTGCTGAGCCGCCAGCAGATCGATATGTCGCCCCTGACGCAGGCCGCCCGCACCACCTTCACCTCGGTATCGGTGGGCTATACCCTGGCGCCCTCGCTGGCGCTGGTCGGCATGGCCTCGTTCGGCCACACCGCGGGCATCCGCGGCGCGTCCCTGCTGTCGGAACCGGCGCCGTCGAGTGCCGCCGCGTTCAGCGTCGGACTCTCGGCGCGCAAGCTGTTCATGGCAGGCGACAGCGCCGGCCTGGCCCTGATTGCACCCACCAAAAGCGCCGGCATCGCCAGCGTCGACGGCACCCCGGGCGTGCAGCGCGGCATAACCCTGGGCGCGCGCTACGGCATCGACTTTTAGTGCCCGTGCTGCTGTTCGTACGCGTCGGCCTCGGACTTGGTCCGGTGCACGATGCCGTCCGGATGCTCGGGCGGCGTGTACAGGGTGTACAGGCGCAGCGGCGCGGTCTGTGATGTATTGATCACGTTGTGCTCGGTCCCGGCCGGAATCACCACTGCGGTGCCATCGACCAGCGGATGCTCCTCGCCATCGAGAATGGCCACGCCTTCACCTTCCTCGACACGAATGAACTGGTCGTGGCCGGTGTGATGCTCCATGCCGATTTCCTCGCCCGCCTGCAGGGTCATGATGACCAGCTGGCTGCGCGCCGTGGTGTACAGCACTTCGCGGAAGTTGTTACCCTCCAAAGTTTTTTGTTCGATATTGATGCTAAAGCCAGACATGGTCGACCTTTCGATAAGAGTGGGTGAGTCACAGACCGGGACGGGTCATGGCCAGCGGAACGATCCAGGCATCGAGCTGCTGTTCGTCCACATAGCCCAGTTGCAGCGCCGCCTGTTTCAAGCTTAATCCCTCGTGTTGTGCTTTCTTGGCAATCTGGGCAGCGCGATCATAGCCGATATGCGGCGCCAGCGCTGTCACCAGCATCAGCGAGCGCTCCATCAGCTCGCCGATGCGGGCGCGGTTCGGTTCGATTCCCTTGACGCAGTGCTCGTTAAACGACTGCATGCCGTCGGCCAGCAGGCGCGCGCTTTGCAAGAAGTTATGCACGATCATGGGCTTGAAGACATTCAGCTCGAAGTTGCCGGACGCGCCGCCCAGGCTGATGGCGACATCGTTGCCCATCACCTGGCAGCACAGCATGGTCAGCGCTTCGCACTGGGTCGGGTTGACCTTGCCCGGCATGATCGAGCTGCCCGGCTCGTTCTCGGGGATGGTGATTTCGCCCAGGCCGGAACGCGGTCCGGAGGCCATCCAGCGCACGTCGTTGGCGATCTTGTTCAAGGCCGTGGCCAGGGTTTTCATGGCGCCGTGCGCGCTGACCAGGGCATCGTGCCCGGCCAGGGCGGCAAATTTATTCGGTGCGCTTTTGAAGGAGAGGCCGATGCGCGAACCCAGTTCGGCGGCCATGCGCGGCGCGAAATCCGGGTGGGTATTGAGCCCGGTGCCCACCGCGGTGCCGCCGGCGGCCAGCAGCAGCAGGGCGGGGGCGGCCTGCTTGAGGGCATGTTCCGAGTGTTCCAGCTGTGCCACATAGCCGGAAAATTCTTGCCCCAATGTCAGCGGAGTGGCGTCCTGCAGGTGGGTGCGGCCGATCTTGACGATGTCGGCAAATTCGCGCGCCTTGATCTCAAGGGTGCCGCGCAGGCGCGCCAGCGCGGGCAGCACTTTCTGCAGCAGCGCCTGGCTGGCCGCCACGTGCATCGCGGTGGGGAAGATATCGTTGGACGACTGGCCCATGTTGACGTGGTCGTTAGGGTGCAGCAGGCGGCCTTCGCCGCGCGGCCCGCCCAGCAGTTCCGAAGCGCGGTTGGCCAGCACTTCGTTCATGTTCATATTGCTTTGCGTGCCGGACCCGGTCTGCCACACGGCCAGGGGAAATTCGTCGGGATGGCGGCCCTCCAGCACTTCGTCGGCGGCCTGGATGATGGCTTGCGCCTTGTCCGCCGGCAGCAGGCCGAGCGACTTGTTGACGGCCGTCGCCGCGCGCTTGACCTGGGCCAGCGCCGCCACCAGTTCCGGCGCCATGCGCTCGCTGGAGATGGCGAAAAATTCCAGGGAGCGCTGAGTCTGGGCACCCCAGAGATGCGCGGCCGGCACGTTGATGGGGCCGAAACTGTCCTTCTCGATACGATTTTCCATGGGAAGAAACCTATATGGGATGAGAGCGGGATTAAAGAGTTTACTCCAACGCGCGTTAATTACAGCAGGGCTACAAGTTCGCATCGCCGTAGCCATTGCTGATACACTCAATCGACTATGCCAGAGTTTCGCTCCGCCCGCTTTTTCCACCTCGGCAGTGGCCTGATCCTGGGCTGCTGGCTCGCTCTTGCCCAAGCTGCCGAGCTGGGCGAGGTGGCGGTGCGCTCCTTCATCGGCCAGCCGCTGGTGGCCGACATCGAACTGACCGGCATGGCCGACCCGGCCGTACCGGTGCAGGTACGGCTGGCCAATCCAAATGTTTATCGCGGCGCCAACATTGCCGTGCCACCCGTGCTGTCCAGCGTGACGATGTCGGTGATGCGGCGCGACCAGCGCCAGTTCCTGCACATCAAATCGATCAAGCCGGCCGAGGCCGAGCATGTGCACCTGTTCCTCGAATTGAACGATGGCGTGAAGCGCCATCTGCGCCAGGTGACATTGTGGCT
>CBFGOU010000736.1:0-2807 GCA_965650445.1 uncultured Oxalobacteraceae bacterium
CGCGGTGTTCAAGCGCGAACTGGGCTGCACGCCGCGCGCCTACCAGGACCGCAACGCCGGCACCCAGCGCGCCATCCTGGACAGCGCCGAACCACTTTCCATTTATGACGTAACAGACCTCAGCGATGACGACTAAACCTTCCACCACAAGCCGGCCGCCCGTCGCCGCACGGCTGTTCACGCTGCGAAATGCGCTGGATATGCGCGTGACCATCAGCGAACGTGGCGCAGCGCTGGTCTCCTGGCTCGCGCCGGACCGCTACGGCCGCATCGCCGACGTGCTGCTCGGCTTTGCCCATGCCGGCGCCGCGCCGCTGTTCGACGGCCGCGCCGAATCGGACACCGCGGTGTCGCTGCATCTGGACGGCTGCACCGTGCGCTACCAGCTCGACGACGACGGCAGCCTGGCCATCGAGGTGGACGGGGCCGTGCCCTTCGACGGCAGCGTGCCGCCTTACTTCAACCTGAACGGCGGCGCCACCGATGTGGGCGACCACATGCTGCAGATCGACGCCGACCACTACATCGAGATCGACCAGAGCGGCTCGCCGCTCACGCGCGCCAACGTGGGCGGCTCGGCCTTCGATTTCCGCCAGCCGGCGCCGATCGGCCCGCGCCTGAACTGGCCCGATCCGCAGATCCTGCGCGCCGGCGGCTTTCGCCACTGCTATTGCGTCAAGTCGGGCGCCAGGACCAAGGCCGGCGCCTTGCGCCAGGTGGCGCGCGTGTACGACCCGGGTTCGGGGCGCCAGCTGCAGGTGTCGACCACCGAGAGCGGCCTGCAGTTCTGCAGCGGCAGCGCGATCGACGGCGTGCCGGGCCGGCGCGGCCAGCGCCATGCCACCCACGACGGCCTGTGCCTGGAAGCGAGCAGCCGTCCGGACCTGATCGCCGGCGCCGATACCGCTTCGCCGCGCCACACCACCGTGTACCGCATGGGCGTGCAGGCGTAGACACTAACAATTCACTTATTTAACGGGGAAACACACATGGACAAACAAACTTTCAGCGCTCTGCCAGAAGATCTGGACCGCGCCCTGCTGGTCGGCCGCGTATGGCGTGCCGGCGCGATCGACGGCCCTTGCGTCGTGGCAGTGCGCGGCGGCGAGGTATTCGACATCACCGCGCATGCGCCCACCGTCAGCGAACTGCTCGAGCGCGAGGACCTGCTCGACGTGGTGCGCAATGCGCCGGGCGAATCGCTCGGCCAGGCGCAGACGCTGATCGACAATGCGCTGGCCCGGACCCAGGCCGATGTGCGCCTGCTGGCGCCGTGCGATGCGCAGGCCGTCAAGGCATGCGGCGTGACGTTCGCGGTCAGCCTGCTCGAGCGCGTGATCGAGGAGCGCGCCAAGGGCGATCCGCGCAAGGCGGACGAACTGCGCGCGGCCATGCAGAAGTCGATCGGTTCGGACCTGTCGGCCATCGAGCCGGGTTCGCCCAGTGCCGACAAGCTGAAACAGGACCTGATCGCCCAGGGCATGTGGTCGCAGTACATGGAAGTCGGTATCGGCCCCGATGCCGAAGTGTTTTCCAAGTCGCAGCCGATGGCCTCGGTGGCGTTCGGCGAAGATGTGGGCCTGCATCCGAAATCGGAGTGGAACAATCCCGAGCCGGAGATCGTCCTGGCCGTGAACAGCCGCGCCGAAGTGCGCGGCGCCACGCTCGGCAACGACGTCAACCTGCGCGATATCGAAGGCCGCAGCGCGCTGCTGCTGGGTAAAGCCAAGGACAACAACGGTTCGTGCTCGATCGGCCCGTTCATTCGCCTGTTCGACGATAACTTCACCATCGACAGCGTGCGCGAAGCGGAAGTGTCGATGCTGATCGAAGGCCAGGACGACGACTTCCGCCTGGAAGGATCGAGCCGCATGCGCGAAATCTCGCGCGATCCGCTTGATCTGGTGGCGCAAACCTGCGGCAAGCACCATCAGTATCCGGATGGCTTCATGCTGTTCCTGGGTACGATGTTCTCGCCGATCAAGGATCGCAACGCCAAGGGCGGCGGTTTCACCCACCACCTGGGCGACCGCGTCAGCATTTCGACCCCGGCGCTGGGCACCCTGGTCAACATCGTGCAGCGCAGCGATGAGATCACGCCATGGACCTTCGGTACGCGGGCGCTGTTTACCAACCTGGCCCGCCGTGGCCTCCTGAAATAATCCTGTCGTTTCGCACACTGTGCGAAACGACTCCCCGCGAAAGCGGGGGACGACAACTGCCTTCCTTTGACGAGACAATAAAATGATTTACGCAACTTACCCCAACCTGGCCGATAAACGTGTGGTCGTCACTGGCGGCGGCACCGGTATCGGTGCTGAGCTCGTCAATGCCTTCGTGCAGCAGGGCGCCAAGGTCACCTTCCTCGACATCGCCAGGCAGGAATCGCAGCAACTGGCCGAACGCCTGTCGGTGGGCGCCAGGCACGCGCCGAAATTCGTCTACTGCAACCTGATGGACCTGGACATGCTGGCCAAGGTGTTCGCCGACATCGCGGCCACCGACGGCGACGTTGAAGTCCTGGTCAACAACGCGGCCAACGACGACCGCCACGAGATCCAGAACGTCGACGCGGCTTACTGGGAAAACCGCATGGCCGTCAATCTGCGCCACCTGTACTTCGCGGCCAAGGCCGTGGTGCCGGGCATGATCGCCGCCGGCGGTGGCGTGATCCTGAACTTCGGCTCGATTTCCTGGCACCTGGCGCTGCCGGAACTGTCGCTGTACATGACCTCCAAGGCGGCCATCGAAGGCATGAGCCGCGGCCTGGCGCGCGACCTGGGCAAGCACAATATCCGCGTCAACGC
>CBFGOU010000737.1:0-2805 GCA_965650445.1 uncultured Oxalobacteraceae bacterium
ATCAACGGCACCCAGGTCTCGACCGCGCTGGCGCTGCACGGCCTGTTCATGGCGCAGCGGCTGGCCGAAGCGGCCATGGTGGCGGGCGCGCTGTCGCTGGACGCGGCGCGCGGCAGCGACGCGCCGTTCGACGCGCGCGTGCATGCGGTGCGCGGCCAGCCGGGCCAGATCGCCGCGGCGGCCATCTACCGCGAGCTGGTCGCCGGCAGCGCCATCCGCGCCTCGCACCTGCTGGGCGACGAACGGGTGCAGGACCCGTACAGCCTGCGCTGCCAGCCGCAGGTGATGGGCGCGGTCACCGATTTGATCGGCAACAGCGCGCGCACCCTGCTGATCGAAGCGAACGCCGTGACCGACAATCCGCTGATTTTCCCCGACAGCGGGGCCATCATCTCGGGCGGTAACTTCCACGCCGAGCCGGTGGCGTTCGCGGCCGATACGCTGGCGCTGGCGATCGCCGAAACCGGCGGGCTGGCCGAACGCCGCATCGCACTGCTGATCGACGCCACCCTGTCCGGCCTGCCGCCCTTCCTGGTGCGCGAGCCCGGCCTCAATTCCGGCTTCATGATCGCGCACGTCACGGCCGCCGCGCTGGCGTCCGAAAACAAGTCGCTGGCCCACCCGGCCAGTGTCGACAGCCTGCCCACCTCGGCCAACCAGGAAGACCACGTCAGCATGGCCACCTTCGCCGCGCGCCGGCTCGACGAGATGGCGCACAATACGGCTGTCATTGTCGCCATCGAGCTGCTGGCCGCGGCCCAGGGGATCGATTTCCACCGTCCGCTGGCTTCGTCGCCGCACCTCGAACATGTGCACGCGCTGCTGCGCGAGCAGGTGCCGTTCTTCGACGCCGACCGCTTCCTGGCGCCCGATATCGAGGCGGCGCGCCGGCTGGTCATCGATGGCGCCCTCTCGGCGGCCTGCGCGGACGTGTTTGCAACGCTGTACCAATAAGGGAGCCTGGCATGGATTTCAGATTCGAAGCAGGCACACTCCCGCTGCTGGTGTCGATTCCGCACGTGGGCACCGACATCCCCGACGACATCGCCGCGCGCCTGACCCCGGAAGCGCTGGTGCGCGCCGACACCGACTGGCATCTGGACAAGCTGTACGGCTTTGCCGCGGCGATGGGCGCCTCGGTGCTGGCGGCGCGCTGGTCGCGCTACGTGATCGACCTGAACCGGCCGCCCGAAGACTTCAATCTCTATCCGGGCATGGACACCACCGGCCTGTGCCCGGTCGATACCTTTCACAAGGAGCCGCTGTACGCCAGGGACGATGTGCCCGGCCGCGACGAAATCGCCGAACGCCTGGCACGCTACTGGCAGCCCTATCACGTGGCCCTGCGCACGGAGCTGGACCGCCTGCTGGCTTGCCACGGCAGGGTGGTGCTGTGGGACGCGCATTCGATCGCCTCGCGCGTGCCGCGTTTCTTCGAAGGCCGCCTGCCCGACCTGAACTTCGGCACCGCGCAAGGATCGGCCTGCGCCAACGGGCTCGATGCCGCCGTGATGGCGCCGGCCGCCGCGCAGGAACGCTACTCGGTCGCCCACAACGGCCGCTTCAAGGGCGGCTATATCACCCGCCAGTATGGGCGGCCGGAGCGCGGCGTGCACGCGATCCAGCTGGAGATGTGCCAGTGCCTGTACATGGACGAGCAGGCCCCGTTCACCTACCGCCCCGAACTGGCGGCCGAGGTGCAGCCGCTGCTGCGCGAGCTGCTGCGCGCAGCCGTCGCCTGGGCGCGCGCATGACCAGCCTGTTTGCGCGCCACGCGCTGCTGCCTGAGGGCTGGCAGGAAAACGTGTTGATCAGCTGGGACCGCGACGGCACCCTGAGCGCCGTGCAGGCCGGCGCGGCGCCGGCCATGCATGCGCGCGCCGACTGGGTGGTGCCGGGCATGGTCAACCTGCATTCGCACGCCTTCCAGCGCGCCTTGGGCGGCCTGACCGAAGCGGCCGGCGACAGCCCCGACAGCTTCTGGAGCTGGCGCGACCTGATGTACCGCTTCGCGCGCCATCTCACGCCGGACCACATCGAAACCATCGCGGCCCAGCTGTTCGCCGAATGCCTGCGCCACGGCTACACCTCGGTGTGCGAATTCCACTACCTGCAGCGCGACCCCGCCGGTGCGCTGTATGGCCGCCCCGCCGATACCGCCGAACGGGTGATCGGCGCGGCGCGCGCCACCGGCATCGGCATCACCATGCTGCCGGTGCTGTACAGCTACAGCGGCTTCGGCGAACAGGCGCTGCGGCTGGAACAGCAGCGCTTTCGCACTGGTGTGGACGAGGTGCTGCGCATCGTCGAGGCGCTCGGCCCGCTGCGCGACGGCCAGACCGAAATCGGCGCGGCGCCCCATTCGCTGCGCGCGGCCTCGCTCGCCCAGATTGCCGAACTGGTGCGCGGCATGCCGGGTGGGCGTCCGCTGCACATCCATATCGCCGAGCAGGCCGGCGAAGTCGAGCAGTGCCTGGCCAGCACGGGGGCCAGGCCGCTGCGCTATCTGTTCGACCATGTGGGGCTCGGCCCGCGCTGGTGCCTGGTGCACGCGACCCATGCGGACGAGGGCGAACTGGCCGCGCTGGCCGCCAGCGGGGCGGTGGCGGGTTTGTGTCCGACCACCGAGGCCAATCTGGGCGACGGCCTGTTTGCGCTGGCGCCGTACCTGGCCGCGGGCGGCGTCTTCGGCATCGGCAGCGACAGCCATGTCTCGCAGTCGCCTGTGGAAGAGCTGCGCTGGCTGGAGTACGGCCAGCGCCTGCGGCAGCGCCGCCGTAACGTGGCGGTCGGGCCCGGCCAGCG
>CBFGOU010000738.1:0-2800 GCA_965650445.1 uncultured Oxalobacteraceae bacterium
CGCACAGCATCCGCACGCCACCGCCGACATCACCCCGAGCGCGCGGCTGGGTTTTACCAGTGCCGACCTGGACGCGGTGCTGGAGCGCTACGGCCAGGTGCTGGACGTCAGCCGCGACGACCTGGAAGACATCATCGTGGCCACCGAGTCGCACGCCTACGGACGCCGCTTCGGCGTGATCACCTGCGGACAGATCATGTCGCGCGATGTGGTGACCCTGGAATTTGCCACCGAACTGGGCGAGGCCTGGCGCCTGATGCGGCACCACCGGGTGCATGCGCTGCCGGTGATCAACCGCGCGCGCCGGGTGATCGGTATTGTGTCGCAAAGCGATTTTCTGGCGCACAGCGACCTGGGCGACCCGGCCACGATTGGCACCCGCCTGCGCCATTTCCTGGTTCGCAGCGGCCGCACCCATTCGGAAAAGCCGGAAGTCGTGGGGCAGATCATGACGGCCAAGGTCACCACGACCAAGGTGGACACCCCGATTGTCGAGCTGGTGCCGCTGATGGCCGATTCCGGCCTGCACCATATCCCCGTGGTCGATCACGAGAATCGCTTCGCCGGCATCGTCACCCAGTCGGACCTGGTGGCGGCGCTGTATCAGAGCCGCCTGGCCGAGACGGCGCTGGCGGGATAGTTTTTACGCGCCCTCGGCGCCGCAGCACTTCTTGTATTTCTTGCCGCTGCCGCAAGGGCAATCGTCATTGCGGCCGACCTTCGGCTCGTCGCGCTTGAGGGTCGGCACGGCGGCCTTGCGGCGCGGCAGCCAGAACCGGTAGATCAGCGGCAGGTTGGCTTCGATTTCCAGCGCCAGCTTGTGCGCCTTGACCGGATTGTTCACCTCGGCCAGCTCGGCTTCCTCGATTTCATCGGCGCCCAGCAGGTAGAGCGGGCGCATCAGCGCTTCCTGCTCCGAGTCGAAGATCGGTTCCCACGAGCCCGGACGCAATTCCATGCCTTCCCAGAAGCCCCAGCACCAGCCTTCGGCGTCGATCAGGGTCTGGCCTTCGAACTCGTGCTCGACGTAGAGCGGTTCGAATTCCTTGGGCGCAACCTCGAAGGTGACCAGCACCTCGTTCATGAAACGCATGATCAGGTTGAGAATGCGTTCTTCTTCCTTGCCGTTTTTCCAGGCCGGCGCGGTGCCTTCGCCGCCCCACACCTTGGGCAGCCACTCGGCCGGCATGATGGTTTCCGGACCGATCGCGATGGCGGTCAGGTAGCCGTGCAGCGTGTCCATGGTCATGGCGTCGTTGGGGCAACGGTCGGACAGGAGGAACTGGTCGAGGTCGTCGAATTCTTTGTCGCTGAGGGGCTGTTCGAGGTGCATGGGGTGCTCTGTTTCGTCGGTAAAGGCGATAGTGTAACGCTTGCGCTTACAATACCGCGATGGAAAATCCGATACACCCTTTTGCCGCCCTCGGCCCCGGCTGCGTGCTCGACGCGCTCGACAGCGTCGGCCTGCGCGGCGACGGCCGTCTGCTGGCACTCAACAGCTACGAAAACCGGGTCTACCAGGTCGGCATGGAAGAGGGGCCGCCGGTGGTGGTCAAGTTCTATCGCCCGCAACGCTGGAGCGATGCGGCCATTGTCGAAGAACACGGATTCGTGGCCGAACTGGCCGAGCGGGAAATTCCCGTGGTGCCGGCGCTGACCATCGGCGGGGCAACCTTGCACAGTTTCCAGGATTTCCGTTTCGCGGTGTTTGCCCGCCGCGGCGGGCGCGCGCCCGAACTCGGGGACCCGGCCACGCTGGAGTGGATCGGCCGCTTCATCGGCCGGATTCACGCGGTGGGCGGCCTGAAGCGGTTCACTGAACGGCCCGCGCTCGACATCGCCAGCTTCGGCCTGGAACCGCGCGATTATCTGCTGGCCCATGATTTCATCCCGCCCGAGCTGAACGCCGCCTACACCAGCGTGGTGGCGCAGGCGCTCGACGGCGTGCGGCGCTGCTACGAGCGGGCCGGCGAGCTGGCCACCTTGCGCCTGCACGGCGATTGCCATGCGGGCAATGTGCTGTGGACCGGCGACGGCCCCCATTTCGTCGACTTCGACGACAGCCGCAGCGGCCCGGCCATCCAGGATTTGTGGATGCTGCTGTCGGGCGAGCGGCAGGAGATGGTGCGGCAGATGGGCGACGTGCTGGCCGGCTACGAAGACTTTTGCGATTTCGACCAGCGCCAGCTCTACCTGGTCGAAGCCCTGCGCACCCTGCGCCTGATCCATTACTCGGCCTGGCTGGCGCGGCGCTGGGACGACCCGGCCTTTCCCGCCGCTTTCCCATGGTTTAACACGCAACGTTACTGGCAAGACCGCATCCTCGAACTGCGCGAACAGATCGCGCTGATGGACGAGCCGCCACTGTGGCCGGTGTAAGCGGCTGCCTCCAGGCCACCAACGCAATCACCGGTTCGCCTGATGGACGAGCCGCCGCGCTGGCCGGCCTAAACCGCGAATAGCAGCACTTTTGCGGGTCTGCTTGGCCTCATGGCTAAAGTGTTGCTGCCGGATAATTGCTCCTGAGCTATCCCGTTCGGGGGAAGGCAAACGGAGCGAGAACACATGAACCACGAGCAAGCCCAGCAGGACGACGCCCACGTCAGCATCGAACTGGCCGCCCAGCCGGCGCCGGCCGACCGTGCGCAGGCGGAGATGCGCGCCATCCAGGAAGCCATCGCCCGGCTGGAAGCTGAAGCGAAAGCCTCGTGCGCCGCCGAAAGCCGCGCCCACGCCGAAGCGCGCGCGCGCGCCCTGGCCGAGCAGCGCGCCGCCATGGATGCCGCCGCCGCCGCCGCCG
>CBFGOU010000739.1:0-2798 GCA_965650445.1 uncultured Oxalobacteraceae bacterium
TGTTGAACACCTTCGACTTGTCCTTGAACGAGACGTGCTTGCGGCGCTCGTCCAGAACCAGGATTTCCTTCAAACCTTGCTCGAGCAATGCATCGGTACGGAACACGCCGCAGTATTTCTGCATCGTGGCGCGGATGTCGTTGGCGACGCCCTGCACTTTTTCCGAACCGGTCGAGTTTTCCAGCTTCGCCAGACGCTCCATGGCGAAGTCGGCGGCATCCTTCGGCAGCGGCTTGTTTTCCTTCTGCTTGAGGTTGCTTGCCACAACGTGGTTGCCGGCGGCGCGGCCGAACACGACCAGGTCGAGCAGCGAGTTGGTGCCCAGGCGGTTGGCGCCGTGCACCGACACGCAGGCGCATTCGCCGATGGCGTACAGGCCGCCCACCACCGCCACCGGATTGCCGTTTTTAGGAGCAACGACCTGGCCGTGGATATTGGTCGGAATACCGCCCATCTGATAGTGAATGGTCGGCACGACAGGAATCGGTTCCTTGGTCGCATCGACGTTGGCGAACTTGTGGCCGATTTCCAGAATCGACGGCAGGCGCTTGGCGATGGTCTCGGCGCCGATGTGGCGCAGGTCCAGCAGCACGTGGTCCTTGTTCGGACCGCAGCCGCGGCCTTCCTTGATTTCCTGGTCCATCGAACGCGACACGAAATCGCGCGGCGCCAGATCCTTCAGGGTCGGCGCGTAGCGCTCCATGAAGCGTTCGCCGTTGCTGTTGATCAGGATACCGCCCTCGCCGCGCACACCTTCGGTGATCAGGACGCCCGCGCCGGACACGCCGGTCGGGTGGAATTGCCAGAACTCCATATCCTGCAGCGGCAGGCCGGCGCGTGCCGCCATGCCCATGCCGTCGCCGGTGTTGATGAAGGCGTTGGTCGAGGCGGCGAAGATACGGCCGGCCCCGCCGGTGGCGAAGATGGTGGTCTTCGCTTCCAGAATCATGGTCTCGCCGGTTTCCATTTCCAGGGCCACCACGCCGACCACGTCGCCTTCGGCGTCACGGATCAGGTCAATGGCCATCCACTCGACGAAGAAGTGGGTGCGGGCGCGCACGTTGCGCTGATACAGGGTGTGCAGCAGGGCGTGGCCGGTACGGTCGGCGGCCGCGCAGGCGCGCTGCACCGGCTTTTCGCCGAAGTTGGCGGTGTGCCCGCCAAACGGACGCTGGTAAATGGTGCCGTCCGGGTTACGGTCGAAGGGCATGCCGAAGTGTTCCAGCTCGTACACGACTTTCGGTGCTTCGCGGCACATGAATTCGATCGCATCCTGGTCGCCCAGATAGTCGCCACCCTTGACGGTGTCGAACATATGCCAGTACCAGTCGTCTTCGCTCATATTGCCCAGCGAAGCGCCGATGCCGCCCTGGGCCGCAACGGTGTGGGAACGGGTCGGGAAGACCTTGGACAGCACCGCCACGTTCAGGCCGGCTTCGGCCAGTTGCAGGGATGCGCGCATGCCGGAGCCGCCGGCACCGACGATGACCGCGTCGAAGCGGCGGGTAGGGATTGCAGTTTTAATGGCTGCCACGATTACACACTCCAGAGAATTTGAACGGTCCAGGCAGCACAGCCAATCAGCCAGAAGATGGTGAGGATCTGCAGGCCCAGGCGGATGCCGACCGGCTTGACGTAATCCATCCAGATGTCGCGCATGCCGACCCAGGCGTGGTAGTACAGGCCGAGGAAGGTAACCAGGCTGAACAGCTTGAACCACTGCTGGGCGAACAGGCCGGCCCAGCCTTCATAGCTGAAGTTGCTGCCGGTGAGGAAGGAGATCAGCAGTGTAAAGGTGTACACGGCCATCAGAATCGCGGTGACGCGCTGGGCCATCCAGTCGCGCAGGCCGTAGTGGGCGCCGACGACGAGGCGCTTCGGTCCAACGTTATTTTTAGCCATCAAAATACTCCAAACAATTTCAGACCGGCGAGTGCCGTCAACAGCAGGCTGACCACCAGCACGCTGATCGCGCTCTTGCGCGAGGAATCTTTTTCGATCGCCACGTGCACGTCCATGAACAGGTGACGCACGCCGGCGCAGAAGTGCTGGAAATACGCCCAGATCAGGCCCAGCAGGATCAGCTTGACCAGCGGATTGCCGAGCACGCCGCGGAAGTACTCGAACGACATTTCCGAACGGATCGACAGCTCGAACAGATACAGCAGGAACGGCAGCAGCAGGAAAATGCCGGCGCCGCTGACGCGGTGCAGGATCGATACCCAGCCGGCTGGCGGCAACCGGTAATTCGGCAACTGCGTAATATGAATATTACGGAATTCGGGCCGCTCTCTTCGTGCTCCCTCTTTCACGGCTTCGGACATACAAGACCTCCCTTAGATCAAACTCAATTGGTGAACCTGCAATTTTCGCCCATTTCTGTGCGCTGCACCAATATCAAATTGAACATTGGCAGCGGAAACGAACGTATTGGTCTCTTTTTAGTGCTTTCTCAAGCTCAACAGCTATTTTATACGGGATGCATACCGCCTTACGACAAGTCATTCTGATAATGATGATGCGTCGTCAAGTACAATCCCCGGCGCAATTCCACCGCCTTGTCGCCATAGGTGTAGGACACCCGCTCGGCGCACAGCAGCGGCGTGCCCTCGGGCACGCGCAAAAACTGGGCGGCGCCGGCATCGGCCGCCAGCGCGCGGATCTTTTCGCTGGCGCGGATCATGCGCGTGCCGAATTCCGACTCGAACAGGCCATACATTGGACCCTTGTACTCGACCAGGCGTTCCGCGGTCAGGCCCTTGAACAGCAGGCCGGGCAGCCACATTTCTTCGACGATG
>CBFGOU010000740.1:0-2798 GCA_965650445.1 uncultured Oxalobacteraceae bacterium
GGGCGGGCCGCTCGACGGAGTGCTCGTCCGTGTCGCCGCAACCGGCGCGCTGGATGAATGCAGGCGACGCGGCGACCTATGCGGTCGCCCAGGACGAACTGGCACGTCCTCCCCGGGCGTGAGTTGAGCGCGTCCCGCAATCGCGGGCTCCCGATTCACTCACAACCGGAATCCCCCTATGTCGATCCTGACACGTCGGTCGCCGCGCGCGACCGGGCTGGTCGTCGCCGTGCTGCTGGGCCTGATCCCCGCCGCACAGGTCGCCGCACAAGCCGCACCTTCGTACGACACCCTGCTTGAACGTCTCGACCAGCTGCCCGGCGCCCGCGTCGGCGCGGCATTGGCCGAGGCGGCCGACGCCCGCGCCGACCAGGCCCGGGCGCTGCCCAACCCCTCCCTTTCCTGGTCCGCCGAAAACGCCTGGGGCACCGGCTCCTACGGTGGCATGGGCAGGGCCGACACCGTGCTTACCCTGTCCCAGCCCTTGGAGGTCTGGGGCCAGCGCGGCGCGCGCGTCCGCGCCGCCCGCGCCGAGGCACAGGCCGCTGCCCTGCGTGGTTCGCAGAGCCGCAGCGATGTCGCCAGCCAGCTGGCGGCGATCTACGCACAGGCGGAAAGCGCCCTGCGTCGTTACACCTTGGCCGACGAAGCGCTGACCCTCACCCGCGACGATGCGGCGGCGGTCACCGCCATGGTCAAGCATGGCCGCGAGCCGCAGTTGCGCGCGGTGCAGGCACAAAGCGAAGTGGCCAATGCCAGCGCCGCGCTGGATGAGGCGCAGGCCTTCCGCGATGCCGCACTGGCCCGCCTGGCTGGTGCGGCCCTGCTGGATGCACCGGTGCAGACCATCGACAACAGCCTGCTCGACCGCGCACCACCGGCACCGCGCGGCGTCACCGATGTGGCACTGGCCGTGCGCGTCGCCGAAGCCGAGGTGGATGCGGCCGGTCGCCTGGTCGATGTGGAGCGCAAGCGTGCCCTGCCCGACCTCAGCGTCACGGCCGCGCAGACGCGTTTCCGCGAGGACCGCGAGCAGGCCTACACGCTCGGCGTCAGCCTCTCGATCCCGTTGTTCGACCGCAACCGTGGTGGCATCCGCGCCGCCAGTGCCGAACAGCGCGCGGCCGAGGCGCGGCTGGACCAGCAGCGCCGCGACAGCGAAGCGGAACGGTTGTCGGCGGTGGCGGGCCTGAAGGCCGCCGGCAGCCGCACCCGCGCCGCCGACGAAAGTGTGGTCGCCGCCGAGGAAGCCTATCGGCTGGCGCGCATCGGCTTCGACGCCGGGCGCATCTCGCAGCTGGAACTGCGCAGCACCCGCAGTGCCCTCATCGCCGCCCGCGGCACCGCTGTGGACGCGCGCCTGTCGCGCGTTGGCGCGGAAATCGATCTCGCCCGCCTCGAAGGGCGCGCACCCTTTGTGGAGGCCCGATGAACCTGTTCCGTTCTTTCCCGCTGGTTGGCGGCTTGTTGCTGACTGCATTGCTGGCCGGTTGTTCTGGTAACACACAGGCCCCGGCAGTCTCGGAGCCCGCCGGCAAGGCAACGGCCGACGATGGCCATGGCCACGCCGCCGACAGCACCGATGCCAAGGCCGAAACCGGCAGCGCGGCAGATGCCGACGAAGGCGTGGTGCAGCTGACGCCAGAGCAGATCAAGGCCTCCGGCATCGACGTGGTTGCCGTCGGCCGCGGCGGCGGCGGTTCAACGCGGCTGTCCGGCCGGGTCGAGCCATCGATCGGTGCGCGTGCATCGGTCGCCTCCACCGTGACCGGGCGCGTGGAGCGCGTGCTGGTCGCACCGGGCACGGCAGTGAAGCAGAACCAGGCGCTGGCGATCGTGGTCAGCGGCGAGGCGGCGGTGTTCCGCGCCAATGCGGTTGCCGCCGCTGCGGAAGCCGAGGCGGCGCGCCTGGCCCATGGCCGTGACAAGGCGCTGGTCGAACAGGGCGTGGTCGCCCGCCAGGAACTGGAAACCTCACGCGCGCGCTCGCTGGCGGCACAGGCGCAGGCCGCGGCCGCACAGGCACAGGCCGCCGCCAACGGTTCACCCGACAGCAGCGGCCGCGTGCGCATCACCAGCCCGGTGGCCGGCATCGTCGGCAACGTGCAGGTCACGCCCGGTGGCGTGGTGGCGGCCGGCAGCCCGGTGGCCGACGTCGCCGATCCGTCGATGAACGAGCTGGTGTTCACCGCACCGCCAGCGCTGGCCGCACAGGTCAGCCCGGGCATGACGCTGGAAGTCACCGTGCCGGGCGGCAGCTTCAGTGCCACCGTCACCGGTTCTGCCGCCGATGTGCGCCAGCAGGGTGGCGTGGCGGTGATCCGTGCCACGCCGGTCAATGCTGCATTGCCGCCGGCCGGTTCGCCGGTGTCGGCGGTGGTGGTCACCGACGGCAAGGACGGCGCGCTGAGCGTGCCGGCCGATGCCGTGCAGAACGTGGATGGCAGCAGCGCGGTGTTCGTCGCCGTCGAGGGCGGCTTCAAGGTGCAACCGGTGCTGGCCGGCCGACGCGCCGGCGACCGCATCGAGATCCTCGGTGGCCTGAGCGGCAGCGAACGCATCGTCGGCGCCAACGCTTTCCTGCTCAAGGCCGAACTGGCCAAGGGCGAAGCCGAGCACGGGCACTGAGGACCTTCCATGTTCAAGCTCATCATTGAAACTGCGGTACGCCACCGCTGGCTGGTCGTGGCCTTGGCTGCACTCGTTGCCGCCGTGGGCCTGTTCCAGCTCGGCAAGCTGCCGATCGATGCGGTACCGGACATCACCAACCGCCAGGTGCAGATCAACACCGTGGCACC
>CBFGOU010000741.1:0-2785 GCA_965650445.1 uncultured Oxalobacteraceae bacterium
GCGAGCGCAACCGCCTGCTGCTGGCGCGCCTGTTCGC
Source organism: uncultured Oxalobacteraceae bacterium (assembly GCA_965650445.1). Lineage (GTDB taxonomy): Bacteria > Pseudomonadota > Gammaproteobacteria > Burkholderiales > Burkholderiaceae_D > Telluria_A. The sequence continues at coordinate 38 of CBFGOU010000741.1, forward strand.
CAAGCCGGCCAACTGCCTGGTGCTGGACGAGCCGACCAACGATCTGGATATCGACACCCTGGAACTGCTGGAAGAATTGCTGGAGGATTACACCGGCACCGTGTTCCTGGTCAGCCACGACCGCATGTTCCTCGACAATGTGGTCACCCAGGTGATCGTGGCCGAAGGGCAGGGCGTGTGGCGCGAATTCGTCGGCGGCTATTCGGACTGGGAGCGGGTCAAGTCGCTGGCGCCGGCGCCGGCCGCGAAAGCGCCGGCCAAAGCAGCTGCTGTGTCCGCTAGCGCACAGACGCCGGTTGCCAAGAAGGTAAAGTTGAGCTACAAGGAGCAGCGCGAGCTGGAGGAATTGCCGCAGCTGATCGCCAGTCTGGAAGACGAGCAGTCGGCCATCACCCAGCAGCTCAATGCACCCGACTTTTATAAGAACAATCCCGCCGATGCCCGCCGGATGAATGCCCGTTTCGAGGAAATCGATCAATTGCTGATCGACGCACTGGAAAAATGGGAAGCCATCGAAGCCAGGTCGAAGGGGTAAGCACCATGTGATCGAACACAGGCGGCAAGCCTGCAACGGAGCGTCATGACGGACCCACACCAGCAGCCCACCCCAGCGGCAGCCGCCGCCCCCATGTTCAACCGCGCCGCCTGGGCGCGGATCCTGCCTTTCCTCACCTACCTGTTCTTCATTTTCCTGGTCGACATGCTGACCAAGGCCGGCTTCAGCCCGGCCTCGCTGCGCTGGCTGTACGCGGTCAAGATCGGCGCGGTGCTGTTGATGCTGCTCATATTCCACCGGCAGTACACTGAACTGAAGCCGCTGCGCCTCAGTCCCATACATGCTGCCGTCGCGGTGGCGGTCGGGGTGGCGGTGTTTTACCTGTGGATCGGCTTGAACGCCAGCTGGATGGTCGTCGGCGCGCCGGCAGGCTTCGATCCGCGCACCGATGGCCGGGTCGACTGGCTGCTGGTGGCAGTGCGCATCGCCGGGGCGGCGCTGGTGGTGCCGCTCATGGAAGAACTGTTCTGGCGCTCGTTCCTGATGCGCTGGATCGATGATGTCAATTTTTTAAGTATCGACCCGCGCGCCGTCAGGCCGCTCAGCGTGGCGATCAGCGTCTTGTTGTTTGCCTTCGAGCACAATCAGTGGCTCGCAGGCATCGTCGCGGGCCTGGCTTACAGTCTGCTGTATATGCGTCAACGCACCTTGTGGCCGGCGGTGCTGGCCCATGCCGTCACCAACGGCGTGCTCGGCATCTGGATCGTGCGCTCTGGTATGTGGACATACTGGTAATATTTCCGTAATTCAGTGACTGACTCACCACAGACGAAGACAATGTCGAACAAAAATCATGCTTTTCCGGGCCCTCAGGGCCGCCCGGCGGCGACGTCCGCGCCGCGTTTTTCGACGCTGCCACGTGCACTGCCGCTGACCCTGCTGCTCGCCAGCCTGGGCAGTTCTCCGGCCATGGCCGGTCCTTACGACGCCCTGCACGTGTACGGGAGCGTCGGCTATTTCCATGACGATAACCTGTTCCGCTTGCCGGACGGAGTGCCGGGCTATGACAATCAGCGCAGCGATGCGGCCTTCCAGACCGTGCTCGGGCTATTTTTCGACAAGATGTACGGCCGCCAGAAGGTGTTCCTGCAGGCCAAGCGCTCGAAGGTCAAGTTCGATCATTTCAAGCAGCTCGACTACGACGGCAAGGATTATCTGGGCCGCCTGAACTGGCAACTGGGCAATCACCTGGAAGGCAGCGTGGGCGCCAGCTATTCCCAGACCCTGGCGCCGTACACCGATTTCCGCAGCCGCGAGCGCAACCTGCGCGTGCAAAAGAGCGAATTTTTCGACGGCGCCTGGCGCCTGCACCCCAGCTGGCGCGTGCGCGCCGGCGCCACGCGCGACCGCTACACCTACGAACTGCCGATCCAGCGCATCAACGACCGCACCGAAACGGCGGCCGAGGTCGGTTTCGATTACCTGCCGTCCAGCGGCAGCACGGCCGGACTGGTGGCGCGCAGGATCAAGGGCGAGTACAACAATCTGCGGGTATTCAACGGCATCGTGCTGGACGAAAGTTTCGTGCAAGAAGAACTCAAGGCCAAGATCGACTGGCGCGTCACGCCCATCAGCACCATCCAGGTGCTGGCCGGGCACGCGCGCCGCACCCACGACGGCCTGGGCCAGCGCGACGCTTCCGGTTTCAACGGCCGGATCACCGTCAGCAGCGCGCCGCGCGTCAAGCTGCGCGTCAACGCCGCGCTGTACCGCGAATTCACCCCGGTCGAGAGCAATATCGTGACCTACGCGCTGTCGCGCGGCGCCAGCGCCGGCGCCACCTGGGACGCCACGGCCAAAATCCGCGTCGAAGGGTCCGTCAGCAGCGAGCGGCGCGCCTACGAGACGAGCCTGACCGTCAATGGCGCCGACCTGTCCGACAAGCTGCGCCGCGCGTCCCTGAACGCGACCTGGTCGCCGCGTCCGGCCCTGCAGGTCGTCGCCGGCGTGGCGCGCGAGCGGCGCGACGGTTCCGTGTTCCTCGGCAGCGGCAGCTACAAGTCGAATACGGTATCGCTCAATGCCAGTGCGCAGTTCTAAAGGTGAACATGACTGTCAATGACATTCCCTTAATTTCCTTTTTTCAGCGCGTACTCGACCCCCTGATCATCATGGGGTCGCTGTACATGGCATCGGTTTTTTTCAACCAGCCGTTCACCGGCTATTCGCTGGTGTTGATGATCTTGGGCTTT
>CBFGOU010000742.1:0-2762 GCA_965650445.1 uncultured Oxalobacteraceae bacterium
CCGGCGTTCAGGTTCGCCATGAGGCTGCTCTCCGGCGCGGGGCAGCACCGCCCTCTGGCGGCGGGCGAGATCGCGATGGCGTCGCTGCTGTTCGGCGGCGCCATCGATTACAGCCGCGTGCGCATCTACCGGCGCCGCTATCTTCCCTTCGGGCTCCAGCCGCGAAACTGCGCCATGACGCCCAACGGCGCCATGTACTTTCATAAATCCTGTTGTCTGACCGATTTTTCGGCCGGGAGCGTGCACGCGCGCCATTGGTTCATGCATGAGATGGTGCATGTCTGGCAGCATCAGCTGGGCTATCCGGTGCGCCTGCGCGGCGCCGTGCGGCTGGGGCTGTCGTACCGCTACCGCCTGGAGGCGGGCAAGACTTTGGCCGATTTCAATATGGAAGCGCAGGGGGACGTGCTGGCCGATTATTTCGTGCTGAAGTTTCTGCATGCGCCCGAGGCCATGCGCCAGCGCCAGTATGCGCATGCGCTGGCCATGTTCGAGGCCGTGCTCGCTTCTTTCCTTGCCGATCCGTCCCAGCGGCGTTCCCTGCCGCGTCGCCTGTTCTAGAGGCTGTTTCAAAATGGGCATGGCGTTGTTGCAGCTCCTTGCCGAGCTGTGCTGCCCGACCTCTGCGTAGCGTCAATGCTGCTGTACAGCAACATCGTAGTCTGTCCCTTCTATTGCATTTCTTGCGGAGCGGGCGATGTGGCGCAAAATTCTGTTTCTTTGCATCGTGCTGACGGCGGCCGGCGAAACCGGCGCGGCGGCGCGGGTGGGCGAGATCGAAGTGCGCCAGGGCGGCAATGGCTTGCCCTGCTTTACCGTGGCCCCGAGCGAGGAAAAGAAACACGGGGCACCCAATTTCCGGTCCATCCAGGTAACGGAAGTGGCGGGCAACACGTCGATGTGGAAGATGGTCATGCCGCGCGAGCGCACATTTGCGGTGCTGAACTATATGTGCGTGCCGTATGCGGGGCGGCCACCGGTGTTGCCGCAGACGCCGGCGGCGCCGCTGCGTCCTGGCAAAACCTATGATGTCGTCATCACGGCCGAATCCGCCACGGCGCAGGCGCCACGCCTGTATCGGGCGCGCTTCTGTCTGATCGAAAAGGCGGGCGCCTTACAGGTACGCATGGTCACGGCGGCAGCGCACACTGCCTGCCCCTGATCAGCCAGCCTGATGCGTAACCACGCGGTTGCGGCCGCTGTGCTTGGCGGTGTACAGGGCGCGGTCGGCGTTGCCCAGCAGGGTGGGGATGTCGGCCGGATGGTCGGCGCTGTTGGTGGCCACGCCGATGCTGACGGTAACCCTGCCGTGGCCGGGCGCGCTGCTATGCGGAATATCAAGCGCGACGATGCGCTGGCGCATGGTTTCGGCCAAGGCCGCGCTTTGCGCCGCATCCATTTCCGGCAAGACCACGGCGAATTCTTCGCCGCCATAGCGGGCGATCAGGTCGAGCGGGCGCTGCAGCATGGCCGACAGCGCCGCGGCCACCTTGATCAGGGTGTCGTCGCCTTGCTGGTGGCCGTAGGTATCGTTGTAGGCCTTGAAGGCGTCGATATCGATCATCAACAGCGATAGCGGGGTGCCGGCGCGTTTGGCGCGGCGGATTTCCTTTTCCATCGCCACGTCGAAATGGCGGCGGTTGGCGATGCCGGTCAAGCCGTCGGAAAAAGTGAGCGAGCGCAGTTCCAGTGCCTGCTCGCGCAGCAGGCGTTCGCGGTGCACCGCCACGCTGACATCGGTGATCTGGATCAAGCAATGGCGCGGTGCGCCGGGCACGTCCAGCGGCGTGACGGCGACGGCTTGCTGCATGCGTTCGCCGGCCGCGCGCGTAGCGCCGGTGCTGAACAGGGGCAGGGGCGCCTTGTGCAGGGTCTGCGACAGCACCGAGGGGAAATTGTCGCGCAGCGCTTGCTGGATGGCGGTGTCGATGCGTTTTCCCTGCAGTTCCGGAAAGACCATGAAGAAATCCTTGCCGACCACGTCGTGCGCGCCCAGGCCGGCGTGGCGCACCATCCAGCGGTTCCACAGCACCACGCTGCGCATCGCGTCGAGCACGACGATGCCGAGGTTCAAGGCGGCCTGCACGCTGTCGAACAGGTGCAGGTGATGTGCTTCGCTACGCATCATGTCAGACAGTGCCCATCACTTTGGCGAGATAGCGGTCGACTTGCTCCTGCAGATCGTGGAGGGCGGTGAGGTCGAGAATGAAGGCGACGTAGCCGTGGATCTGGTGCTTTTCGAGAATGAAGTCGATGTGCAGCATCAGGACCACGGTGTCGGCCTGGCCGCCGGAGGCCGTGAGGATTTCCTCGCTGGTGCCGACATGGTATTGCGGCAGCGAGCCGGACAGTTCCTGCGCAAAGATATTGGCCAGGGTGCCGACGCAGGAATTGAGGATGATGTTGCCGATCTCGCTCATCGCCTCCTGTTCCATGTCCGTCAATTCCTTGAGCGGCACCGACTCGCCCACCATCATGCGCACGATGTCCAGGCTCTTATCTTCCGGGAACATCAAAATGGCTTCGGTCTTGAACGCCCCGTCGTAATGCTGGCTGACGCCGCACACGCGCGAGCTGTCCTTGTTGCCGAGCATCGCGGCTGCTTCGGCGCGGTTCAGGAATGCAATCGACGGCACCGACATCGTCACTTCTTCGTTGACGATATCGCTCATGGCCTTGGCGGCGTGACCGACGCCGATGTTGAAGATTTCGACCAGGGCGTCGTGCTGCAATTCGCTGAGATTGAACATGGCTAGTTTGGC
>CBFGOU010000743.1:0-2760 GCA_965650445.1 uncultured Oxalobacteraceae bacterium
CGGCGCATTGCCGCTCAGGCAGCCGGACACGGTGTTGCAGGCGTAGGCGGTGGCGCGGTTGACGCCATCGCCCTGCAGGCTGCCGACCCCGGCGCGCATGCGGTAGCTCAGCACCGCCTGCTTGCCCGCGGCCAGCGGGCCGACGTTGAAGGCCAGCGCCACGCCGCTGGCGGGCAGCGGATCGGCGACCGGCTTGCCGTTTACGCGCACCGTGCCCGGCACCAGCGCGAAGCCGGCCGGCGGCAGGTCGCGCACCGTGGCCTGGGACACCGGCGAGCCGCCGGTCTGCTTGACGGTGACGGTGTAGAGCAGCGATTCGCCGAACTCGAGCTGCTGCTTGTCGCCGGTCTTGACCAGCGACAGGCCGGCCGGCACCAGCGGATCGAGCGGGATGTGGTTGTTCAGGATCGGCGCCGACTGCGGCGTGATCGTGAAACCGAAGTAGTACTGGGTGGTCGGCGCGCCGCCCGGCACCATGCCGGCGCAGGCGTCCGGCTGATGCGGCGTGGTGCCGGCGGCCGGTGCGGTGTTGGATTTCTGGACCAGCGCCGGGTCGGGCACCGGCCCCACCGTGGGGATGCCCACGCAGGCCGGGATGCGCTCGGACGGCGCGGCCGTGTAGCCGGCCGGGTAGCGGCTCACGGTCAGGTGGTAGGCGCCGCTGGGGAAATCGTTCTGCAGGAAGAACTGGTACAGGCCATCGCTGCCGGTGGTCTGGTTCAGCGCATCGAGACCGCCCAGCAAATGGCGCGCCGGGTCGAACCCGGCCGGGCCGGAGAAGGTCACCACCGCGCCGGCCAGCGGCAGGCGGCTGACGCTGTCGTAGACCACGCCGGACGGATCGAGCGGCAGGTTCTGCTCGGTCAGGTCGTCGCCGTCGTGCAGCGTGAGGTTGCGGATCGCGCCGCCGCTGGCCACGCCGGCGCCGCCGCCCGAACTGGCGACGTTGGGCAAGCGGTTGCCGTCCTTGGTGAAGCGGATCTCGTAGCCGCTGCCGGACGGCAGCCCGCTCGCTTCGTAGCCCGGGCAGTGCAGGTTGTCGAACTGGTAGAAGCCGCGCGCGTCGCTTTGCACCGTGCAGATCGTCTTGCCGTCCTGGCTCAAGGTCACGGTCCAGTCGCGCACGCCTTCGAGCGTGCCGTCCTGCGGCCGCACCCGGGTATGTGCGCGGTCCATCCAGACATAGCCGCTGACGATCGGCGGCTTCAGGCCAAGGGTGCGCGAGCGCTCGCCGAACAGGTAGCCGCCCAGCGCGCCGCCATGGGCCGCATAGGCGGCCGCCGTGACCTCGATCTGGCCGATGGTGTTGTAGCCCGGCGCGGTGCCGAAGCCGCTGTTGTCGACCTTGCCGCCGGCCTGGCCGGCGCTGTCCTTGCCGTCGGCGATGCGCACGGTGTCCAGGTCGAGCTGATTTTCCACCAGGGTGTAGCGGCCCGGCGCCAGATTGTCGAAGCGGTAGCTGCCGTCGGCCGCGGTGACGGCCACGCAGTCGCGCTGGGCGCACAGGCTGGTGCCGTCGGCCGGCGTGCCCGACAGGGTGACGTGCACCCCCGCCAGGCCCTGCTCGCCCGCATCCTTCGCGCCATTGTCGTTGTCGTCCATATAGACGTAGCCGTGCAAGCCGCCGCGGCGTTCGCCGAACAGGTAGGCGCTGCCGTCCTGGCCGGTGCCGAGCACGATGCCGGCAACACTGTTGTGGGCGGCGCCGGCGTCGAAGCCGCCGTTGTCGCTGGCCCCGCCCAGGCTGCCGGCCGTCTCGCGGCCGTCCAGGTAGCCGTCCGGCTGGGTTTCGACCAGGCTGTAAGTGCCGGCCGGCAAGCTGGCAATTTTGAAGCTGCCGTCGGCGCCGGTGACGGCGCGCCCTGCCTCGCCGGCCGGGCCGGTGGCGATCACGGTGACGCCGGCGATGCCGGGTTCGCCCGCGTCCTGCACGCCGTTGTCGTTGCCGTCGTGGTACACCACGCCGGCCAGGCTGGCGCTGGCGATCGCCTTGCCTTCGCGGAAATCGTAGCCGGTGGCGGCGCCGCCGGCCATCGGCATGACCAGGCCAGTGACGCTGTTGAGGGCCGCGCTGCCGCCGGCCAGGGTGCCGAGCGCGGTGCCGGTGGCGGCCGCGAAATCCTCATAGGCCGGCTGGGTTTCGGTCAAGGTGTAGGTGCCGGGCGGCACGACCGGGAACAGATAGCCGCCGTCGGCGCCGGTGGTGGCGCTAAAGCTGATCTGGGTGCCCAGCGTGGTGGTGCCGGCCAGTTGCAGCTTCACGCCTGCGAGCGCAGTGTCGCCCGCGTCGCGGCTGGCATTGGCGTTGGCGTCCAGGTAGACCTGGCCGGCCAGGCTGCCGTTTACCGCCGGCAGTTCGGTTTCGCCGAACAGGTAGCCGGTGGCGGCCACCCCGCTGCCGAGGGCGATGCTGGCGATGCTGTTCTTGGGCGTATTGAGCGTGCCGCCGGACGTGCCCGCCGTATCGCTGCCATCGGCAAAATCGGCCGGCTGGCTTTCGCGCACGGTATAGGTGCCGGCCAGCAGCGCGCTGAACTGGTAATTGCCCGATGCGTCGGTCAAGGTGCTGCGCGCGGCCGCCCCCGACAAAGTGACGGCCACCCCGCCGATGCCGCTCTCGCCGGCGTCGCGCAGGTGGTTGTTGTTGGCGTCGTAATACACGGTGCCGGCAATGCTGGCGCCGATCTCGCGGAAGTTGTAGTCGACCGCGGCGGCGCCGACCGCGAGAGCGGCCAGGCCCGCCGAAGCCATGAGCGTCAA
>CBFGOU010000744.1:0-2754 GCA_965650445.1 uncultured Oxalobacteraceae bacterium
AGTGGAAGTGGGGCTATCCGATGGCGCTCGCCGTCATGGTCGGCGTGTGCGCCTATCTTTATCGGCTCTTCAAGAAAGCCGGCTGGTTGTAAGCGGTGGGCTCCCCAAGCCCACCAAAACGAAAAACGCCCGGTGCGCGAGCACCGGGCGTTGTGTTTGCTACAGGCGGATCAGCTTAGAACGAGTAGCTGGCGCGCGCGTAGAAGGTACGGCCGATCGCATCGTAGTAACGCGGATCGTAGCCGGCCTGGAACGTCGAGCTCTGGAACGACAGCGGCGGATTGCGGTCGAACAGGTTGCGGACACCAACGGTCAGGCCCAGGCCCCTTTTCTCGTTCCATGCGACGTAGCTATCGAACGTGGTATACGACGGCACGCGGTAGCCAGCCGGCTGGGTGGTGACGTTCTCGTTGATCTGGTCGATGTAGCCGGTCTTGTAACGGGCGGTCAGGCCAGCCGACAGCTGATCCTTGCTCCAGGTCAGGTTGGTGGTGTTCTGCCAGCGGAACACCGGACCGGTGCCTTCAGGTGCGTAGATGCCGATGTTCTGGTTCCACGTGCCGCCGGCTTCGTTCTGGAACTGGTACTTGTGGATCCAGGTCGCGTTCGACGCCAGGGTGAAGGTGCCGAAACCGCGCGTGCGCAGGCGGTAGTTCAGCGACAGGTCGACGCCGTTGGTGATCGTGCCGCCCAGGTTCTGGGTACGGTCGTCGATATAGCCGCAGGTGGCCGGGTCCGGGCACTGCGAACCGTCGACCGACAGGTCGCCGGCCGGGTTGCGGTGGAACAAGCTGGCGTACTTGGCCGGGTTGGCGAAGATGAAGTCCTGGCTCAGGTTGCCAATCGTGTTGCGCAGGCTGATCGCCCAGATGTCGACGCCGACGCTCAGGTCCTTGATCGGTTCGACCACCACGCCGATGGTCGCGTTCTTCGACTTCTCCGGCTGCAGATTGGTGTTACCGCCCAGCAGGGCCTGGAACTGTTGTTTGCAGACATCCGACGGCACCTTGCCGGGCACCGCCGTGCCGCCTGGGCAATTGACCGGGTCATTGTAGGTGTTGCCGGTGTTGGTGAACGACTGCGCCGAGTGGATCTCATACAGGGACGGGGCACGGAAACCGGTCGAGTACGAACCGCGGAACAGCACGGACTCTACCGGCTGGAAACGGAACGAAACCTTCGGGTTGGTGCTGGTGCCGAAGTCGCTGTACCTGTCGTAGCGGGCCGACAGGGTCACGTCCAGCGACTTGATGATCGGCACGTTCAGCTCGCCGTAGGCAGCGTAGGTGTGACGGGTGCCCGAGTTGAACGTGGCCGGATCGATACCGGTCGAGGCGATCACCTTTTCGGCGAACTCGGTGTTGGCGGCCTGCGTGAACTTGTCGTAGCCCGCTTGCGCGCCCAGCGCCAGGCCGGCGCTGCGGCCGGCGTGCAGCCAGTCGCCCAACTCGCGGCTGGCGTGGAAGTCGAGGCCGGTCGACTGGCCACGCGCGTGCATGACTTCGCCTTCCAGCCCGGCCGAGTTCAGAAGCGCGGTGCCGGCGGCGGTCTGGTCGCCGAACGGGTTGATGATGCCGTTCAGCACGCCTTGCGTGATGATGTCGCCGTTGCTGTAGCCGATCAGGCGTTCCTTGACGCGGTTCTCGTTCCACGTGGCGGCGGTGCTGTAGTCCCAGCCGGCGACGTTGCCTTGCAGGGAGACCACCAGGCGCTGCTGGTTGTTGGTGTTCTTGTCCTGGCGGGCGCCGTTCGGCAGGTCGCGCCATCTCAGCTTGATGGGGAGGGTCGGATCCAGCGCCGGATCATTCGGGTAGAACGGGGTGTTCGGCAGCATGGTCAGGTTGCCATACGGCACCGGCGCGATCTGGGTCGCCACCACGCTCTGGCTGGTCAGGTATTCGACGCCCAGCTCGTGGCCGCCCGGCAGCGCCAGGGTGCCGCGGAACAGGCCGGAATCGCGGACGCTGCGCGGAACGTAATCCACGAACGACGAGGTCGTCATGGTGCAACCACCTGCGCCGTTCGGGATCAGGGCGACGCCGCTGGCGCAGCTCGGTGCGGCCGGGTTGCCGGCAACGCCATTCGGGTTTTTCGCCGAAATGGCTTGGGAATAGTTGGCCGGGAACGTCGAGGCCGACAGGCCGCCTGCGAAGCGGGTGTTGAACGGACGCTCGGTACCGCCGATGTGGTTCTGTTCCTGGTGGTCGAACACGGCCGAGAAGTTCCAGCCTTTGGTGTCCAGGTCGCCGAAGCCCAGGGCCACGTTGGCGTTGTAGCCGCGGCCGCCCGGATGTTGCGGCGAGTCGAGGCCGGCGGAGATGACGCCGCCCTGGAAGTTTTTCTTGGTGATGAAGTTGATCACACCGCCCACGGCGTCGGAGCCGTACAGCGCGGATGCGCCGTCGCGCAGCACTTCCACGCGCTCGAGCGCGGCGAACGGGATCATGTTCAGGTCGGGCGCCGAGCTGTCGTAGGCATTGTTTGCCAAGCGGCGGCCGTTCAGCAGGACCAGGGTCTTGTTGGCGCCGATGCCGCGGAGGTCGGCGAACGAGGCGCCGCCGGTGCTCGAGCCGACTGCCTGGCTGGAGGTCTGCTGGGCCTGCGAGACGCTCAGGCTGGCCATCACCTGTTCGATGGTCGTGATGCCTTCGCGCTTGAGGTCTTCAGCGCGCAGCACGGTGACCGGCACTGCGGTTTCAGCATCGATACGCTTGATCGCCGAGCCGGTGATTTCCACACGCGCGATCGGCGCCT
>CBFGOU010000745.1:0-2750 GCA_965650445.1 uncultured Oxalobacteraceae bacterium
CGCCCTGGTTCTCTTCAGCGGCGGCCAGGATTCCACCACCTGCCTGGCGTGGGCGCTGCAGCGTTACGCGCGCGTGGAGACGATCGGCTTCGATTACGGCCAGCGCCACGCGGTCGAGCTGGAAGTGCGCCCGGCCGTGCTGGCCGGCCTGCGCGCGCTCGCGCCCGAGTGGGATGCGCGCCTCGGCGAAGACCACCTGGTCGACCTGTCGCTGATCGGCAAAATCTCGGACACGGCGCTGACCAGCAACGTGGCCATCGCCATGCAGGAGAACGGCTTGCCCAACACCTTCGTCCCGGGGCGCAACCTGCTGTTCATGACGGTGGCGGCCACGCTGGCCTACCGGCGCGGGCTCAATGTGCTGGTGGGCGGCATGTGCGAGACCGACTTTTCCGGTTACCCGGATTGCCGTGACGACAGCATGAAAGCGCTGCAGGTGGCGCTCAATCTGGGCATGGCCACGCGCCTGAAGGTGGAAACGCCGCTGATGTGGATCGATAAAATGCAGACCTGGCAGTTGGCCGAGCGGACCGGCGGCGCCGCCCTGGTCGACCTGATCCGGCAAGCCACCCACACCTGCTATCTGGGCGAGCGCGGCGCGCTGCACGACTGGGGCTATGGCTGCGGCAGCTGTCCGGCCTGCGAACTGCGCGCGCGCGGCTACCGGGAATACCGGGCGCAGGCGTAAAAAAAACCGGCATCAGCCGGTTTTTTGTGTGCGCCCGCCAGGGTCGCTAGCGGCGCCGCGCCAGCGCCAGGCCCAGCAGAGCGGCGGCGAACAGGCTTGGCGTCACCGGCTCCGGCACCGGGGCATTCGGGGGGCCGGCCACATCGTCCAGAAGCACCGTCAGGGTCGAGTTGGCGAAATAAAACTCGCCCGGCGCGGTGGTGGTGATCGTGAAGCTCAGCTTGCCGTCGTTTTGCAGGTCGGCCAGGCTGGTCGTGGTCTGGAGGGTGTAGTCGACCGACTTCTGGCCCGAACCGTTGTTGATGTTGCCCGCATTGTAGACATCCGACGTGGGGGCGCCGCCGATGACGATCTGGTAGCTTTCGTTGCCGTTCTGCGGATCGGTCAGCACGATCCGCAGCACGGCCGAGGTGATGGTCTGCAGGGTCTTGTTGTACGAAGCGCTGATGTTGTGCAGGTAGGAGTACGGGGTGCTGGCGGTGACGTGGAAATCGAGCGGGTCGTTGATGTCGATCACCTGAACGACGGTCGCCTGGGTACTGTGCGCGGACACGGAAAGCAGCAGGGCGGCGAGAAGTTTGCTGGAGGTTTTCATCGGGATGGCCGGTTGGTTGTACAGGGTGAGCTTCCATTGGGTCAACCGCAATTGTTGTGCCATGATTAAATCTTCTTATAAATCAATGGCTTGGGCCAGGGCTTCCGGCATGCCGGACGGCGCTGTTAAGCATCCCGACGCTGTGAGATTTCGGCAAGATGGTTTGTCAAGGTGGATTTCGTCGTCAGGTGTGGGTAAATTGCACTAGAGCAAGAAAAGCCTTTGTGAGAAGATCGTGGTATCCGCCCCGCCGGGGCATTACACGATCCCGCCGCACCATGCGCCTCGCCCTGCTGACCGATTTGCACGCCAACCGCGAGGCCCTGTCGGCCTGTCTGGCGCACGCCGCCCGGCAGGGCGCCGACCAGTACGCCTTCACCGGCGATTTCGTGGGCTACGGGGCCGATCCCGCCTGGGTGGTCGATACTGTCATGGAGCACGTGGCGCGCGGCGCCATCGCGGTGCAGGGCAACCACGATTATTCCGTCGTTACGCCGGCACCTTCCGACCGGCCGGCGGCGCCAATGCATGCCGAGGCGCGCGAAGTGATCGAGTGGACCCGCAGCCAGCTCGCGCCGGCGCATCTGGCGTTCCTGGCCGGGCTGCCGCTGACCCGGGAACTGGACCATATGCTGTTCGTGCACGCCAGCGCGCATGAACCGGCCAGGTGGGAGTACGTCAAGGGACTGGAGCAGGCCGAGCGCAGCTTGCGCGCGACCGCCAGCCGCATGGTGTTTTCCGGGCACGTGCATGCGCCGGCGCTGTACCGGCGCGCCGACGATGGCCGCATGGGCGCGCATACGCCGGCCGAGGCGCCCGTGCCGATCCGGCCGCAGCACCAGTACCTGGTCATTCCGGGCGCGGTGGGGCAGCCGCGCGATGGCAACAGCGCCGCCTGTTACGCGCTGTACGACGACCATACCCGTCTGCTGAACTATTTCCGGGTGCCGTACGACCACGGCGCCGCGGCGCGCCGGGTGATCGCTTCCGGTTTGCCGATCGTATTGGCCATGCGTCTGGTCGAGGGGATTTAATTCTAACAATCGGCGCGCAGCAAGCGGCCGTGGCCGAGGTGGGCCGATCAGGCGCTGTACCGCGCCAAGTCGGGCGGGCGCAACCGCGTGTGCAGCGCGCCCGCGCTGCGCACTTAGAGGCTGTTTCAACATGGGCGGGGCTAGGCGCAGCGACGAAGACAGTGCGCTTGCACGGCAAGGAGCTGCAACAACGCCCTGCCCATTTTGAAACAGCCTCCTAGGCGGACAGGGACGCCTCCCGCCTGCGCGAGCGCCCGACCAGCAGCCAGACGATGCCCAGCGGGATCAGCACCGGCAGCAGCAGCGGCGCCAGCGACAGCAGCACCAGGGCGGCCGCCACGCACAGCACGCAGACCACGGCCACGCCGACTCCGGCAAAGATCAGCGTCAGCAGCGCCGCCACCAACAGCATCACGGCGCCGGCGATGACGAT
>CBFGOU010000746.1:0-2743 GCA_965650445.1 uncultured Oxalobacteraceae bacterium
GGGCCTTCTCGCCGCCCGAGAATGGCGCGATCGAGCTGGTTACCATGGTGCCGGGGAAGTTGAAGCCGCCCAGGAAGTTGCGCAGCTCCTGCTCGCGCACCGTCGGCGCGATTTTCGCCAGGTGCCATAAAGGCGACTCGTCATGGCGCAGCATTTCAACCTGGTGCTGAGCGAAGTAGCCGATCGACAGGCCCTTGCCGAGCGTGGCGTCGCCGGTCAGCGGCGCCAGTTCGCCGGCGATGGTCTTGATCAGGGTCGATTTGCCGGCGCCGTTCACGCCCAGGAGGCCAATGCGCTGGCCGATCTGCAGCGAAAAATTAATCCGCGAGACGATGGTCTTCTCGCCGACCTTGTCGCCGTGGCTGTCGAGCAGCCGATAGCCGGCGTTCACGTCTTCCATCACCAGCAGCGGGTTGGGCGCCGCCAGCGGCTCGCGGAACTCGAACGAGAACTCGGCGGCCGCGCGCAGCGGCGCCAGCTCCTCCATCTTGGCCAGCGCCTTCATGCGGCTCTGGGCCTGGCGCGCCTTCGAGGCCTTGGCCTTGAAGCGGTCCACGAACGATTGCAGGTGGGCGCGCGCGCGCTGCTGCTTTTCCATGGCGCTGGCGGCCAGCACCATCTGGGCCGCGCGCTGGCGCTCGAAGCTGGAGTAGTTGCCCGAATAGCGCTTGAGTTTGCGCTCGTCGATGTGCACCACCACGTTGACGATCTCGTCGAGGAAATCGCGGTCGTGCGAGATGATGATCAGGGTGCCGGGATAGCGCTTCAACCAGTCTTCCAGCCAGATGATCGCGTCCAGGTCCAGGTGGTTGGTCGGTTCGTCGAGCAGCAGCAGTTCGGAAGGGCACATCAGCGCCTGCGCCAGGTTCAGGCGCATGCGCCAGCCGCCCGAAAAGCTGGCCACCGGCTGCTTCATCTGGTCGAGCGTGAAGCCCAGGCCCAGCAGCAGCTGTTCGCCGCGCGACTGCACGGTGTAGGCGTCGGCATCGGCCAGCGCGCTGTAGATTTCGCCGATGGCGATGCCGTTGTCGGACGATTCCGGCTCGGACTCCAGGCGCGCCAGTTCGGCTTCGAGCTTGCGCAGATTGACGTCGCCGTCGATCGCGTAGTCCAGCGCCGCGCGCTCCAGCGCCGGGGTTTCCTGGGCCACGTAGGCCATGCGCCATTTGGCCGGGAAGTCGATCTGGCCCTGGTCCGGATGCAGTTCGTTGCGCAGCATCGCGAACAGGCTCGATTTGCCGGCGCCGTTGGCGCCGATCAGGCCGATCTTGTCGCCCGGGTTGAGTGTCAGGTCGACGCTTTCCAGCAGCGGCTTGGTGCCACGCATCAGGCTGACATTGATAAAACGGATCATGGTCTACTTTGTAAAAGGGTCAGGCGGTATAGGCTTGCAGCTGGTCGGCGCCGAGCAGGAACACCATGTCGTCGCCGGCGCTGGTGGTGACCCAGGTCAGGCCCAGATGGCCAAAGGCGGCTTCGGCGTAATCGCGCTCGTTGCCGATCTCGACCATCAGGATGCCGTCCGGCGTCAGGCGCTCGGCGGCGCCGGCCACGATCTTGCGCACCAGGTCCATGCCGTCGGCGCCGCCATCGAGGGCGATCTGCGGCTCGCGCTGGTATTCCATCGGCAGGCGCGCCATCGACTGCGAATTGACGTACGGCGGATTGGTGACGATCAGCTTGTACTTCTTGAACGGCACGTTGGCGTACAGGTCCGATTCGATCAGGTTTACACGGCCTTCAAGCTGGTAGTCGCGCACATTGCGCGCGGCCACCTCCAGCGCAGCGGGCGAGATATCCACCGCATCGACCACGCTGTTGGGGAAGGCGTCGGCCATCATGATCGCCAGGCATCCGGAACCGGTGCACAGCTCCAGGATGTTCTCGACGCTGTCGGCGTCTTCCACCCACGGGCTGAACTGGTTGGGAATCAGTTCGGCGATGAAGGAGCGCGGCACGATCACGCGCTCGTCGACATAAAACGCGTAGGTGCCCAGCCAGCCTTCGTTGGTGATGTAGGCGGCCGGCACGCGGTCGGTGGCGCGCCGTTCGATCACTGCCAGCACCTGCAGCACTTCCTCGGGCAGCAGGCGCGCATCGAGGAAGGGATCGAGCTTGTCGAGCGGGAGCTTGAGGGTATGCAGGATCAGGTAAGCGGCCTCGTCGAGCGCTTCGGCGCTGCCGTGGCCGAAGAACAGCTTGGCCGCATTAAAGCGGGTGATCGCGTAGCGCAGCAGGTCGCGCGGCGTTGAGAAAATAGTCGTGGTCATGGCGTCCTCTCGTGGTCGTCGTCGGAGTTAGGCCAGCAGGTTTTCCAGCGTGCGGCGATAGATATTCTTGAGCGGATCGATATAGCGCAGTTCGATGTGCTCGTCGATCTTGTGAATGCTGGCGTTCGGAGGGCCGAATTCTATCACCTGGGGGCAGATGCGCGCGATGAAGCGGCCGTCCGAGGTGCCGCCGGTGGTCGACAGTTCGGTCGTCACGCCGGTCTCGCTTTCGATGGCGCCGGCCAGCGCGTCGGACAGCACGCCGCGCGGGGTCAGGAAGGGCAGGCCGGACAGGGCCCACTTCAGGTCGTATTCGAGGCCGTGCCTGTCGAGGATGGCGTGCACGCGCTGCTTGAGGCCATCGTGCGTGCTGGCGGTCGAGAAGCGGAAGTTGAAGTCGACCACCACTTCGCCCGGGATGACGTTGTTGGCGCCGGTGCCGGCGTGGATGTTCGACATCTGCCACGAGGTCG
>CBFGOU010000747.1:0-2742 GCA_965650445.1 uncultured Oxalobacteraceae bacterium
ATTCCCTGGCGCCAAACACGCGCTCGACGGCAAGGTAGACATTCTCGAAACAGGTCAGCCACGGCAGTAGCGAATGGTTCTGGAACACCACGGCGCGTTCCGGCGACGGACCGGCAATCTCGCGGCCGGCGCAGATCAGCGCGCCTTCCGTGGCCGTGGTCAAGCCCGCCAGCAGATTGAGCAAGGTCGACTTGCCGCAACCGGAGTGGCCGATCAGGGTGATGAACTCGCCCTGCTCCACCGTCAGGTTGACATTGGTCAGCGCGTGAAAGCTGCCCTTGCGGGTGTCGAACACCATTTCGGCCTGCTGGACTTCGATGAATTTCGGATTTTTCATGATCAATTCCCCGCGTCTTCGTAAGTGAAGGCCTTGGCAACGGCCACCAGCGCCTGTTCGAGCAACAGTCCGACCACACCGATCACGACGATGGCGATGATGATGTGCGGCACGTTCAGATTATTCCACTCGTCCCAGACCCAGAAACCGATGCCCACGCCGCCGGTCAGCATTTCCGCCGCGACGATCACCAGCCAGGCGGTACCGATGGCCAGGCGGACGCCGGTCAGCATGTAGGGCAGCACCGAGGGCAGCAGGATCTTGGTGAAGATCTTCCATTCCGACAGGTTCAGCACGCGCGCCACGTTCATGTAATCCTGCGGCACGCGCTGCACGCCGGCGGCGGTGTTGATGATCATCGGCCAGATCGAGCAGATGAAGATCGACCAGATCGCGGCCGGGTGCGCGGCCTTGAAGACCAGCAGGCCGATCGGCAGCCAGGCCAGCGGCGAGACCGGCTTGAGCAGGCTGACGATGGGGTTGACCATGCTCGCCATGAATGTCGAGCGGCCGATCACGAAGCCGGTCGGAATGCCGACCGCGGCAGCCAGCCCGAAACCGACGGCCACGCGCTTGAGCGAGGCCAGGATGCTCCAGCCGATGCCCTGGTCGTTCGGCCCCTTCTGATAGAACGGATCGGAGAACAGGTGCACCGCTTCGTTCCAGGTCACCAGCGGCGATGGAAAGCTGCTGTTGTTGGCCGACACGATCTGCCAGACCAGCACCAGAAAGCCCATGCCCAGCAGCGGCGGCAGGATGGCCAGCAACAGGGCGCGCAGGCGCGACTTGCCGTTGGCCAGCGACACGCCCTGCCTGGCCAGGCGCTCGCTGCGCTTGCGCTTTTCCGGCTCGGCCGGTTTGTCGATCGGCACGATGGCCGGACTGCTCATGGTCGATTCGAGGACTGCACTCATCATTGGCTCCCGGAATTAAGCTTTGATCTTGAAGGATTCGGCGTAGGCTTTCGGGTTCTTGCCATCCCATACCGTACCGTCGATCAACTTGGTGGTGCGCATCGGCGACTTCGGCACGGCCACCTTGGCCATCGCCGCCGCGTCCTTGTACAGGCCGATCTGGTTGACGCTGGTCGCGGTGGCCAGGTAATCCGGCTCGCCCTTGTGCAAGCCCCAGCGCTTGTGCTGGGTCATGAACCACATGCCGTCCGACAGGTAGGGGAAGTTGACCTGGCCGTCGCTGTAGAACTTCATGTAGTTCTTGTCGTCCCAGGTCTTGCCCAGGCCATTCTGGTAGCGGCCCAGGATGCGCTGGTTGATCACGTCGACCGAGGTGTTGACATAGGATTTGTCGGCGATGGTTTCGGCCATCTTGAGCTTGTTCTGCAGGCTGGCATCGATCCATCTCGACGCTTCCAGCACGGCGGCCACCAGGGCGCGCGCGGTGTTCGGATACTTCTTGACCCACTCAAGCGAGGTGCCCAGGGTCTTTTCCGGATGATCCTGCCAGATGTCCTGGCTGGTCGCGGCGGTGATGCCGACGCCGTCGACGATGGCGCGGTGGTTCCATGGCTCGCCCACGCAGTAGCCGTCCATGTTACCGACGCGCATATTGGCCACCATTTGCGGCGGCGGCACGGTGATGACCTTGGCGTCCTTCATCGGATTGATGCCGTAGGTGGCCAGCCAGTAGTACAGCCACATGGCGTGGGTGCCGGTCGGGAAAGTCTGGGCGAAGGAGTATTCGCGCTTGTCGGTCTGCATCAGCCTGGCCAGCGAGGCGCCATCGACGCCGCCCTTGTCCGCCACTTTCTTCGACAGCGTGATGGCTTGGCCGTTGTGGTTCAGGGTCATCAGGGCGGCCATGTCCTTCTTGGGCCCGCCAATGCCTTCCTGCACGCCGTAAATCAGGCCGTAGAGCACGTGGGCGGCGTCCAGTTCGCCGTTGACCAGCTTGTCGCGCACGCTGGCCCAGGACGATTCCTTGCTCGGGATAATCTTGATACCGTATTTCTTGTCGAAGCCCAGCACCGAGGCCATCACCACGGAGGCGCAATCGGTCAGCGGGATGAATCCTACCTTGACTTCTTGTTTTTCTGGCTTGTCGGAGCCTGCGGCAAACACGCCGCCGCTGACCAGGCCGGTCAAGCCGGCGACGGTGGCGGTGGCGCCGGCTTTCAGCAGCGTGCGGCGGATTTCATTGGTATTGTTATCGGTTGTCATATCTTCCCTCGGTTAGCATTCGCCAGGTAAAAACTGTCGGTAGCCGTTGCGCTCTGCAGCGCGCCGCAGCCCTTGCAATCCTTACAGCAATTGGCGTGCCAGCCTGCCAGGCATGGGAATATTCAGTGCTTACGCGCCGTCCATGGCGGCCGATGGGCGATATTTCACCGAAGTTGTGCGCCGCACCAAATTGTTCATGGGCGGCGCTACGTATTGGTTCAAGGAAAA
>CBFGOU010000748.1:0-2742 GCA_965650445.1 uncultured Oxalobacteraceae bacterium
CTCCACGCCGTCCATCCGCGGCATGACGATGTCCATCAGGATCAGATCGGGCCGCACCGCTTGCGCCCGTTCGACCGCATCGCCGCCATCCGGGGATTCGGCCAGATGAAAGCCGAGCCGTCCCAGCATGGCCACGGCGACCGTCCGGTTCTCGGCCACGTCATCGACCACCAGGATGGTCTTGCGCGGCCCCGCGTAACCGATGACGACCTGTTCGAACGGCGCGGCCTGCATTCCCGCCGCGGCCACCGGCAACTCCAGTTCAAACCAGAAGGTACTGCCCTTGCCTGGCGCGCTGGCGACATGGATGTCCCCGCCCATCAGGCGGACAAACTGGCGCGTGATTGCCAGGCCCAGCCCGGTGCCGCCGACGCGGCGCTGCGCCTCCCCGGTCTGTTCGAACGGTTCGAAGATCGATTCCAGCTGCGCTTGCCCGATGCCGATGCCGGTATCCTCGACCTCGAAACGGAACCGGTCGGGCGGCGTAAAGCGCGCGCGCATCGTCACGTGACCGTGATCGGTGAACTTGACGGCGTTCGCCAACAGGTTGAGCAACACCTGACGCAGCCTGCGGTCATCGGCGCGCACCATCCCGGGCAGATCCGGATCAATGTCGCAGATGAAATCCAGCTGTTTCTGCTCGGCCTTCACCCTGACTATCTCGACAACGGTCTGCAAGCAGCGCGTCAACGGCACATCGGAGACATACAGTTCCAGCTTGCCGGCTTCGATCTTCGCCATGTCCAGAATGTCATTGATCAGCGTAAGCAGGTGGTCGCCGCTTTGCTGGATCACGTACACGCCCGCGCGCTGCTGTTCATCCAGATTCTTGTCGCGTCGCAATATCTGGGCATGCCCGAGAATACCGTTGAGCGGCGTGCGCAGCTCGTGGCTCATCTGTGCCAGGAACTCGCTGCGTACACGCGCCAGCCGCTGCGCCTCGGCCAGTTCGGCTTCGCGCGCGGTTTCCGCCGCCTTGCGTTCACTGATGTCGTGTGCAAAGCCCACGGTTCCCAATACCGAACCATCTTCGTCCAGCACCGGCGCCTTGAACGTTTCCGTCCACACCGCCGCCCCGTCGGCCATACTTTGCCGTTCTTCCACCGTCTTGCGGCGACGCGAGGTCATGACCGCGAGGTCGTCGGCACGGAACGCGTCGGCCAGCGCTTGCGGCCGCACATCCAGCTCGGACTTGCCGATCAGATCGTCAGCGCTCAGGCCACAGGTATCGGCCGCGGCCTGGTTGACGGCGAGGTAGCGGCTGCTGGTGTCCTTCAGCCAGACCCGCCAGGGCAAGGTATCGATCAGGGTGCGCAGGTAGCGCGTCTGCTGGCGCAACTGCGCTGTGCGCGCGTGCACCCGCTGCTCCAGGCTGGCATTGAGATTGCGGATGATCGCATGCGTGCGGCGCTGCCGCAGCAGGAAAAACGCCGTGAGCGCCAGCAGGGCGATGCTGCCGGCCAGCACGGTCCAGAGCCAGCGCTGCTGCAGTTCGCGCTGGCGCAACTCGGCCATCTGCTGTTCGTTGCGGCGCGTCAGCTCGGCGATCTGGCGCTTCTTGCTTTCGGTCTCGAAGCGCTGCGCCAGTTCGACCACCCGGACGTTGGCGCGCTTGCGCGCGGCACTGGCGGTCAGCGTGGCCGCTTCGACCGACAGGTCATAAGCCCGGCGGTAGTCGCCCTGCGCCGCGACGATGGCCGCCGTCCGTTGCGCGCTTTCGCTCTGGTAGGACGGCAGGCCGATCTGCCTGGCCAGGCCATAGGCGCGTTCGGCATCGGCCAGGGCGGCCGCCTGGTTGCCGAGCGCCACGTACACCGCGCTGCGCGTGTTCAGCGTGTACCACAGGCCGATGGCATTGACATGCTTTTCATAGAGCGCCACGACTTCGTTGAGAAGCGGCAAGGCGTCGGCGTGGCGGCCTTGACTGCGAAACAGTTCGGCCAGCGCGTAGAGCGCGTGACTGATGCCCAAGGGTGCGCCAACCGCGCGGAACAGGCCGATGGCTTTCCGGATCGAGGCTTCCGCCTTTTCCGGTTCGCCCAGGGTGCCGTCGATATTGCCGATACCGTTGAGGGCGTAGGCTTCCAGGATTTTCGAGCCGGCCGCGCGCGCCTGTTCGCGCATCTGCTGGTAATGCACGCGACCTTCCTTGAAGCGCTCATTCAGGACCATCGATACGCCCAGTCCCTGATGGGCGTAGGTGAGCGCGAGCGGATCCTTGGTGGCGTTGGCGATCTCCAGGGTCTGCATCGTCATGGTGATGGACTCCTCCAACTGCCCCATGCGGTGATACATCATGGCCGTGCGCAACAATGCCTCGCTGAGCAAATCCGGCCGGTCGACGCCTTCCAGCACGGCCACGCTATGGGTGGTCGCGGCGGAAAGCAGGTCGATCCGCCCCTGGTTGACGGCGTTTAAGGCGATGTTGAGTTCGGCTTCAGCCTGGCCCACCCGGTCGCCATGCCTGCTGGCCAGCTCCAGCGCTGCCTGGGCGTGCTTGCCCGCCGGCTCGCTCTGTGCCAGGTAGATTTCGGCGCGGGCCAGCACATTCCATACTTTTGCCCGGTCGGCGGGAACGGCATCGGCAGGCAGGGTTGCCTGCAAATGCAGGGCCTCCGCATGCGCACGCGGCGCATTATTTTCCGCAAGCATACGCACCGCGTCCGCCGCGGCGCGCCAGGCCTGCAGCGCACCGCCTGCAGGCGCCGCGGACGACACGCACATGCCGCCAAGCAGCAGCAA
>CBFGOU010000749.1:0-2740 GCA_965650445.1 uncultured Oxalobacteraceae bacterium
CAGTAATCGAACTTGAACAGTTCTTCGCCGGCCGCACCGCGGAACACGAAGAAGACATCCTGGACGCCGGAGGCGCCGGAGACCCGGACCGACTGCGGCTTCCATTGGCCGCCGGTTCCCGAGACCGGCAGCGTGCCGATCAGCTGGCCGTCGAGCTTGCCCAAACGAATCTCGATCTTCGCCCCGGTGGCCTGTTTCGGCTTGGCCGTGCTGGAGAGGCTGGCCATGAAGGCGCGCGCGCCGGGCGCGCCGAAATCGACATTGCGCACCTGGATGTAGGCCCCGTCGTGGATGTCTCGCACATTCTGGCCGCCGGCGCTGCTGGGTTCGATTTTGACACCGGACGACCACGCAATGGTCTCGGCTTCGACGCGCTTGTAGGGATCGAGGGTGGCGACCGGTGCCGGGCCTTCCCTGGTCGGTTGCACCATCGGGACCGAGCCGTCCGGGTTGAACTTCAACTCATCGACGGCCACGGAACGCTTGAAGCCGTCGCCTCCTGGAAGCGCGGCGTTGTGGTAGAAGAGGTAGGTCTTGCCCTTGAAATCGACCACGCCCGGATGGTTGGTGAACGCACTTTGCGGGGGCATGACGACGCCGCCGTAGGTCCACGGGCCTTCCGGTGTGGGGCCGGTGGCGTAGGCGAGATGCTCAGGGATGGGACCACCTGCAAAAAACAGGTAAGCGAGATTCTTGCGCTTGTAGAGCCAGGGACCTTCTTCGTAGGACGTGCCGCGCAAGGCGCGCTTCGGAAGCGTCGTGCCTTGTGTGTCCGGAGGATTGCGCTCGCCCAACGCCTTGACGGTCATCGGATGGCGAATGATGCCATTCTCCCCGACGCTCGTGTCGTAGGAAATCATGTCCTTGTTCAGCTTCACCGACCACAGATTCGGGTTGCCCCAGGCGAGATAGGCCTGGCCGTTGTCGTCGATGTAGACGGTCGGATCGATGCTGTCGTACAGGCCGCCGGCGTGGCCGGCGATCAGTGGTTTCTTGATGGGATCGGTGTACGGGCCGAGCGGATTGTCGGCCACCAGCACGCCTATGCCGCGGCCTTGCACCGGGGCGTAGAGATACCATTTGCCGTCCCTCTCGATCACCTGGGGAGCCCAGGCGCCATTATCAAAACCGTCCCAGCCGGAAATCTCCTTGGCGGCCCAGGCGAAATCCCGCAGGGAGGCGATCGCGCCATGCTGGGTCCAGTTCACCATGTCCGTCGTCGTGGCGAGCACCCAGTCCTTCATGTTGAAGTTGTTTTTTTCGCCGACATCCTGGTCGTGGCTGGAAAACAGGTAGAGCGTGCCCTTATGGACCATGGGTGCCGGATCGGCGGTATACATCGTTTGAATAATCGGGTTGTGCGCGAATGACGCCGCGGGCAGCGAAGCCAGTACGGACAAGAGAACGAGAGCGGGGCAGTGTGTCTTTTTCATGAATGTCGGAAGTGAGGTGTGGAACGTGGAGCGGCCCTGATTACTCCTTCGGGCGGATCGGCGGCAGCGTGCCGGCAGGCGGCCGCCCTATCAGGCTGCGCGGCAAATAGCTGTAATCGGCCGCACCGGGCCTTTTCCACGCAAGCATCAGCGCAAGATCCGGGCCTGGGCCCTGGAAGTAGCGCAGGCGGAAATTGTGCAAGCCCTTCTCCAGCTTGATCCTGGTCGCCACGGGTGTAGGGGCGTGGATGCCGTCGTTGTCGATCACGTTTTCATCGTCGATGCTGAGAACGGCACCATCGTCGGCCAACAGCATCAGCTCCCAGGTGCCGGTTTC
This sequence comes from uncultured Oxalobacteraceae bacterium, assembly GCA_965650445.1. Taxonomy (GTDB): domain Bacteria; phylum Pseudomonadota; class Gammaproteobacteria; order Burkholderiales; family Burkholderiaceae_D; genus Telluria_A. The sequence goes on from CBFGOU010000749.1 coordinate 1,771, forward strand.
GGCAATATTGACGGTAAAGCGAATATCCAGACCGAACCATTCGATCGTCGAGCCCATACCGGGAAAGCCTTCGCGGAAGGAGCGCGGCACGATATCGAGTTGGGCCAGGCAAACGCGCTTGATCGGCTTACGCCCGCGCATGTCGTACACCGATTGGTTGCCGGCAGCGAGGCGATATACGTCGGCGACCATATGCCGATCCGACGCTTCGGCGCATTCCTCGAACAGCTTGGGAGGCGCGCTGGCCACGACCTCCTTCGCGGGCGCGGCCGGGGCCGGGGCGGGGGGCGCGGCCGGCGCCGGGGCCGCAGCAGGCGCCGGAGCGGGAGTCGGAGCCGGAGCCGGAGCCCGGATAGCGTCGGGCACGACGTCGGGCACTGGTAGCGGCGGCGGGACGAGAAGGGGCGGTGGCGCGAGGGTGGGTGGGGCGATGTCGGCGGGCGCAGGTTCGGGAATTTTTTCTTCCGGTACTTTCTCTTCGATCAGGGCCGTTTCCAGGGCGCGCGGCGGTGAAGGCGCGGGACGGCGCGCGGGCGACAGCAGCATGGCGATCAGCAAGGCAAGATGGATGAGCAGCACGATACCCAATGCGTAGCGCCGTTTCTCGGGCCGCAATGACGGCTGCCCTTCAGTTGCGGGCGGGGGCAAACTGGATTCCGGTGTTGAACGCATACGTTTCCGAATACAAGGTCGATTGATTGAGGTTTGACGCCCTTGCGGCGTCCATTGCCGGAGCGGCGAGCTGCCGCCGCTGCTGTTCAGGATGGGCCGCGTCGGTACCATCGGACATGCCGAAGGTGATCACCATGCCCTTGCGCGCGCGGCGTTTACTCCTCCAGAGCGACCACCATCACGGCCTTTGCAGGCACCTTGATCGATAGTTTGCCGCCCGCGGCACGCGCGCTGAACGCTGCCGGCTTGATGACCTGCGGATTCTGGAACGTGTTGTGCGCATCCATCGCGGCCGAGG
>CBFGOU010000750.1:0-2738 GCA_965650445.1 uncultured Oxalobacteraceae bacterium
GGTTGGCCGCATCGAGCGACTCGAAGACCACCTCGGCGCTGCCCATCGGGACATACAGGCCGTCGCGCGGGGCCAGATCGTGCACCACGCCGTCCACCTGCACGCGGCCGTGGCCGCCCGCGACGTTGATGATGCCCAGTTCGCGGCGCGCCAGGAAAGGCTGGCCGGCGGCCGATGGCGGCTCGGCCTGCACCGGCAGCGCCACGGGGCGGCTTACCGGGGCCGCGCCGCCGATGACGAAACGCTCGTCGTGCGAATAGTTCAGTACCACCCGGTCGGCCTGGAACAGCGATTCGATCAGGTAGCGCTCGCGCAGCTGTTCGTTGCTGACCGAGGCCATCATGTCGGGGTGGGTGGAATGGAAGGTTTTATCGTACACGGTGTCTCCGGAGGTAGTGGGGCAGGCCGAATAGCGGGCGTTCTTGCTATCAGGCTACATGTTATCGATAACGATACCATAGTCCGTGCGCCTTTCGCAAGCGGCGACTGGCCGGCGTTGCATACGCGGTGACACAAAGGAGGGGGCTCTGCAAAAAAAACGGGGTATGGCGATCGCGCCATACCCCCGAAAGCAATTGTGCGTGTGCGCAATAGCTGGAGAGACGACCAGCACAAACCAGCCACAGAGAGAGGGCCAAGTCAATGTGATCGATATCATGGTAGTCCACGATTCCCCCCTTGGCAAGCGAAATCGTACGCTTTTCAAAGCTTCAGGGTGCTGATATCATCAAATTTGTTATCGATATCGAGAAAAACTATGAAAATTGAATTACGGATACTGGCAATTGATGAGGGGCGGCAGAAGTTATCGCTGATCGATACGCGCAGCGGCACCTTTTACTGGACCTTGGACCTGGCGGCCTATCCGCTGGCGCGCGACATGCAGCGCATCTCGGACGAGCGGGTGCTGGTTGGCTTCGACCGCGGCTTTTTCGAGCTGGACTGGATCAGCGGGGAAGTGGTGGCGTGCTGCGACTGCTGGAAGGACGTGACGGCCGTGCGCCGCCTGCCCGACGGCACGACCCTGGTCACCGGGGTGAATCTGGACGGCGCGGGCGGGGTGACCGTGCTCACGCTCGGCCATGACTGGAAGGTCAAGCGCACCGACCGGCGCGAGGGGGATTATGTGCGGCTGATGCGCCCGACCCTGGAAGGCACGTATCTGTTGTGTACCAACGACCATATTCTGGAAACCCGCAGCGATCTGCAGGGCGTGCGGGCGTTTCGCGCCGATGGTTTCGAGCATGCGTGGAAGGCGGTGCGGCGCAGCGACGGCACGACCTGGGTGTCGGCCGGTTATGGCGCTTTCATGGCGGTGTTCGACCAGGGCGGCGCGCTGGTGCGCAGTTTCGGGCGCGCGTCCGAGGTCGATCCGGCGGCGGCGCCGTTTTTCTATGCCAGTTTCGAGTTCTTGCCGAATGGCGATGTGGTCGTGGCGAACTGGCAGGGCCACGGGGAAGACAATGGGCACAAGGGCCAGCAGCTGCTGCAGTTCAATCCCGCTGGCGAGCTGGTGGGAAGCTGGTCGGCGCCTGAGCGGATCTCGTCCTTGCAGGGCTTGCTGATCGTGTAGGATTGTCGTCCCCGCGTGCGCGCGAGCCAGCCCTCGCGCACGCGGGGGACGACGGTATCAATAAGGCCCGACGCCTGGTGCGATTACGCGTACGTAGTCGGCTTCCAGGAATGAACGTTGGGTCCTGGCCTGGTTGCCCACACTGAACAGGCCAACCTGCGCACCCACCCAGGTCCCGCGCGTCACCGGAAAAGGCGGCCCGGCGGGCTTGAATTCCTTGTTGTCCAGACTGTAGGAAAAGTTGACAAACGCCCCTTCGTTCATCTGCATGCGCAGATAGATCGCATCCGGCGCGTCCGCCAGCACCACCGTCGACTCTTCCTTGCAGCGCGGCCCGAACGGTCCGCACACGGTCGACACCAGTTCGGTCTTCCCGCCATGCTTGCGCAGTCCAATCCACGCGTACTGCAGCGCGTTGACGATCAGGCCGGCCCGGTCGCCCTCGACCGCATCCTGCAGGCGAATATGGGTCTCGGCCAGGAACCGCGAAGCCGGCGCCTTTTGCGCCAGAATGGCGCCGCTGGCGCGCACATAACCGTCCGCCTCCGGCAGCACCCGGGTAAACAAACGCAGCTTGCCCGGCTGTTCGCTCAGGCTGTACCAGCCGGCTTGCGGATTGGCGCTCCATTGCCACTGCAGGCCGAGTACCGGCTTGTCGAATTCGTCGCTGGTGGGAGGCGCCGCCGGCGCGCCGCCCTGCACCGGCTTGACGTAGGTCAGCACCGGTTCGCCCACGCCGGCGCGCCGTCCCGGCGTGCCGATCAGCGGCCAGCCATCGGTCCAGCGCATCGGCTGCAGATGCGCCACGCGGCCGTAAGCGTACTTGTCCTGGAAGTGCAGGAACCAGTCCTTGCCGTCCGGCGCCGTGATCCAGGCGCCCTGGTGCGGTCCGTTGACCGGTGTGTCGCCCTGTTCGAGCACGACGCGTACTTCGTACGGGCCGCCGATGGCGCGCGAGCGGAATACCGCCTGGTAGCCCATCTCGACCCCGCCCGCGGGTGCGAACACATAATAATAGCCATTCGCCTTGTAAAACTTCGGCCCCTCGACGGTGTGATAGCCCGGATAGTTCTTGCCGTCGATGATGGTCTGGCCGGCGTCGTCGAGCATCCTGGTGGCTTCCGGGCTCATGCGCCGCAGCGTCACGATATTGTTGATGCCCGAG
>CBFGOU010000751.1:0-2729 GCA_965650445.1 uncultured Oxalobacteraceae bacterium
GGGGAAGTTGCGTACCGCGTAGTTGACGTCGCCATCCTCGCCCTGGTAGGCCAGGTCCCGGGCTTCGAGCCGCTCGATCAGCGCCAGCATCTGGGGCACGTACTCGGTGGCGCGCGGGGCGTGATCGGGCGGCAGGATGCCGAGCGCCTGCGTGTCCTCATCCATGTAGCGGGAAAAGCGCGTGGTCAGCTGCGCCAGGGTCTCGCCATTTTCCACCGCGCGCTTGATGATCTTGTCGTCGATGTCGGTGATGTTGCGCACATAGTTGACCTGGTAGCCGGAGGCCTTGAGCCAACGATAGATGACGTCGAACGCCATCATCATGCGCGCGTGTCCGATGTGGCAGTAATCGTAGATCGTCATGCCGCAGACGTACATGCCGACCTTGCCGGGTTCTATCGGAACGAAGGTTTGCTTGTCGCGCGCAAGCGTGTTGTAAATCTTAAGTTGGCTCATCGGATTGTGCTTGTTGCAGGGGGTACGCCGACCGGACAATACCCGAACCGGGCGCGGGCGCCGCGGAGGCGCGCACCGGCATAGACGGGAGATGCATCGAGATCGTCGGTACCCTCTGTGTTGTTCTTATTTGATAGAATGGGACGTTCTGCGCAAAGTATAGCATTGATAAAAAGCAGACTGGCCGCATCTACCCCAGGTTTATTTTTGCGGGACAGGCTTGACAGCCTGGCCGCCACTTCACAACTACTGCATCGAACGAAAGAAGTCACCATGCCGAAAATGTTCATGTTCCGTTCGCCCCTGCTGGCGCAATTTGCCGCGCTGTGCGTGGGTGTTTCCCTCGCCGGCGCCGTGCTCGCGCAAGCGCCGGAAGCGTTGCCGGAACCGGCCTCGGGAACCGCGCCGAAAACCCATCAGCCCCGCGTCTCCATTAAAACGACGATGGGCGAAATCGTGCTTGAACTCGATCAGGAGAAGGCTCCCAAGACGGTCGCCAATTTTCTGCAATACGTGAAGTCGGGCTTTTACAAGGGCACGATTTTTCATCGCGTCATCGATGGCTTCATGATCCAGGGCGGCGGCATGGATGCCAAGCTGGTGTCCAAGCCAACCAGCAAGCCGATCAAGAACGAAGCCAATAACGGCCTGCATAACGGCCCCTACACGATCGCGATGGCGCGCGAGTCCGCCCCGGATACGGCCACCTCGCAGTTCTTCATCAACGTGGTCGATAACGCCGGCCTGGACTACCCTAACCTGGGTGGCGGCTACGCTGTCTTCGGGAAAGTTGTGGCCGGCCAGGAAGTGGTCGACAAGATCAAGGCCGTGGTGGTCGACGATGTGCGCGGCCAGCAAAACGTGCCGGTCGTCCCGATCGTGATCAATTCGGCTACCGTACTCAAGAAGTAGCATCGCGGAGCTTTTCCAGGCTCCATTTCACCCCAACAGAATAAGGACACATTATGGCCGTACTCATCACTACCAACCTGGGCAAGATCACCGTCGAACTCGATGCCGAGAAGGCACCGAAGACCGTTGCCAACTTCCTTGACTATGCGAACAAGGGCCACTACAACAACACGATTTTCCACCGCGTGATCGGCGACTTCATGATCCAGGGCGGCGGTTTCGAGCCAGGCATGAAGCAAAAGCCGGCCGAGCAGACCGTGGAAAACGAAGCCAAGAATGGCTTGAAGAACGACACCTACACCCTGGCCATGGCGCGCACTTCCGATCCACATTCGGCTTCGGCGCAATTTTTCATCAACGTGAAGAACAACAGCTTCCTCGACTATCCTGGCCAGGATGGCTGGGGTTACGCCGTATTCGGTAAAGTCACCGACGGCACCGACGTGGTCGATGCCATCCGCAAGGTCAAGACCACCCGCAGCGGCATGTTCGCCGACGTGCCGGTCGATCCAGTGATTATCGAAAAAGTCGAAGTTCTCTAAAGAATCTGTCTCCTCGCGAACGCGGGGACCCGTGGCACGCTAGCTCGGCATGGGTCCCCGCTTTCGCGAGGACGACGCTCGTCAACGATGACCCTGCCCTCCCGTACGCTTGCGCTGTTCATTTCGGATCTGCATCTGCAGCCGCTCCATCCCCGCACCTGCTCGGCGTTCTTCGCCTTCCTGCAGGAGCGCGCGATGGCTGCCGAGCAGCTCTATCTTCTCGGCGATCTGTTCGAATACTGGGCAGGCGATGACGATCTGGAATCCCGTTTTCACCAGGATATAGCCAACGCTATCCGCGCGGTCAGCGATCGCGGCGTGGCGGTGTTCTGGATCGCCGGCAACCGCGATTTTCTGGTCGGCCCGGCCTTTGCGCAAGCTGCCGGCCTGACCTTGTTGGCCGAGCCGCATGTCTGCGAGATCGGCGGCCACCGCATTGCCCTCGTGCATGGCGACGCCGAATGCACGGACGACCTCAAATACATGGCGTTCCGCACCCAGGTCCGCGCGCCCGCCTGGCAGGCGCAATTCCTGTCCATGCCGCTCACCCAGCGCAAGGCCATCATCAACGGCATGCGCGAAGGCAGCAAGGCGGCCCACACCACCAAGTCCTACGAGCTGATGGATGTGGCGCCCGCAGCCATTGCTGCACTGCATGCGCGTACCGGCGCCGGCATCATCATTCACGGCCACACCCACCGTCCCGCCCTGCACCAGCACGACGGCAAGCGCCGCTACGTGCTGCCGGACTGGGAACCCCAGGCCGAACCGCCGCGCGGCGGCTGGATCGCCATCGAGCGCGACGGTGCCATCGTGCGC
>CBFGOU010000752.1:0-2727 GCA_965650445.1 uncultured Oxalobacteraceae bacterium
CCAGCCCGACTGGGCCTCGATCGAGCGCCAGTATCCCGGCACGCCGGCGTGGCTGCGCGAGGCGAAGTTCGGCATCTGGGTGCACTTCGGCCCGCAGGCGGCCGGGATGAGCGGCGACTGGTATGCGCGCAGGATGTACACCGAGGGAACGCCTGCCTACAAAAATCATCTTGCACAGTTCGGCCATCCGAGCGTGTCGGGCTACAAGGAAGTGCTGCGCGACTGGAATCCCGCCAAGCTCGATCCGGCCAAACTGACGGCGATCTACAAGGATGCCGGCGCGCGCTTTCTGATCGTGCAGGCGGTGCATCACGATAATTTCGACTTGTGGAATTCGCGCTACCAGCCGTGGAATTCGGTCCGCATGGGCCCCAGGCGCGACCTGGTGGGCGAGTGGGCGCGCGCCGCGCGCAGCACCGGGATGCACTACGGACTGGCGTTTCACCATGAATATTCGTGGTGGTGGTGGCAGACCGCGTTCGGCAGCGATCAGCACGGCGCGCTGGCCGGGCAGCCCTATGACGGCGGCCTGACGCTTGCCGACGGCAAGGGCAAGTGGTGGGAGGGCCTGGACCCCCAGCTGTTGTATAACGTCGACCTGCGCGAGTATCAGGGGGTCGTCGCGGCCGCAAAGACCGATTGGAATCCGCCGCCGGCCGGCCTGTTCGGCCGCCATCAGAAATATGCCGCGTGGTACGCCACCCGCTGGGCCGCGCGCATCATGGACGCGGTCGAGCAGTACGATCCGGATTTCATCTATACCGACGGCACCGGCAGCCAGCCGTTCAGCGGCGACAACACCGGCACCGGCATCAAGGCCGATGCCACCCAGCGCGTGATCGCCGATTACTACAACCGTACCCTGCAACGGCGCGGCAAGGTCGATACCTTCAGCATCATCAAGTTCCGCCCCAATACCAACGGCACGGTCAATACCGAGGAAGGCAGCATTCCCGCCGGGATCAAGACCGATCAGGCCTGGATTGCCGAAACGCCGGTGGGCGACTGGTACTACGGGCCGGGTTTTACCTACAGTGCGGACGGCGTGATCCGCTATCTGCTGGAACAGGTGGCGCGTGACGGCAATGTCGCCATCTGCGTCTCGCCGCTGCCGGACGGCTCGCTGGACCAGGGCAGCCGCAGCATGCTGGCCCAGGTCGGCGCCTGGATGCGCATCAACGGCCAGGGTATTTATGGCAGCCGCGCCTGGAAGCGCCTGGGCGAAGGCGAACAACAGCGCACCCTGCCCGGCGGTAAACTGGACGAGCGCCAGGCCAACTTCAGCTTCAGTGCGCAAGACGTTCGCTATACCGAGGGCCGCGACGGTTCGGTCTATGCCTACACCATGGCGGTACCGGCCGCCGGCAGCGAGGTCCGTCTGCCGGCGCTGGGCAAGACCGCCATGCTGCCGGGTAAGCCGGTCAGGTCGGTGACGCTGCTCGGCCACCGCGGCAAGCCGCTGCAGTGGCGCCAGGAAGCGGACGCACTGGTCATTCGCGCGCCGGCGCGCATGCCATTCTCGACAGCGGTGGGTTTCAGGATCCGCTGATTGCAACACTTAAAGAAGGAGAAAAACGATGGTGAATTACGGACACTGCGCGGGTGCGCTACTGCTTGCCGTGAGCACGATGGCGGGCGCCGAACAGCGCAGCCTTGCGCAGGACTGGCGTTTCATGGCCGGGACTGTCCAGGGGGCGCAAGCGGCCGATTTTGCCGATGCGGCGTGGCGCCGCGTGGTGGTGCCGCACGATTTCTCGATCGATGACAAGCCCGACGGTTCGCCGCCGTTCGACCGCAACGCGACGGCCGGCCAGGATTCCGGCTACCTGGCCGGCGGCACCGGCTGGTACCGGCTGCACCTGCCGCTCAGCGCGCACGAGGCGGCCCGCGTGGTGCGGCTCAATTTCGAAGCCATCTACGGCGATGCCGACATCTGGCTGAACGGGGTCCAGGTCGGAACCCATCATTATGGCTACTCCGCGTTCAGCCTGGACCTGACCGGCAAGGTGCGCGCCGGCGACAATGTCATCGCGGTGCGCGCGCACCACGCCGATCCCTCGTCGCGCTGGTACGCCGGTTCCGGCCTGATCCGTCCGGTGACGCTCGACCTGCTCGATCCGGTGCATATCGCCCCCGACAGCGTGGTGGTCGCCACCGTGAGCGCGGACGCCGACATGGCCGCGCTCAGCACCCGCGCCACGATCCGCAACCGCAGCGCCAGGCGCCAGCGCGCCGAGCTGACCTCGAGCGTGCTCGGCGCCGACGGCACGGCAGTGGCGCGCGAACGCCGCAGCGTGCTGATCGCGCCCAACGGCGCGCTTGAGGTGACCCAGCCGCTCGCGCTCAAGCGCCCGCGGCTGTGGGGGCCGGACGCGCCCAATCTCTACACGCTGCAGCAGGAAGTGCGCATCAACGGGAGCGTGACCGATGTGCGGCGCACGCGTTTCGGCATCCGCACCCTCGCCGTGGATGCGCAGGACGGCTTGCGCATCAATGGCCAGAGGGTGGTGCTGCGGGGCGGCAATATCCATCATGACAACTACATGCTGGGCGCGGCCGGCCTGCCGGACGCCGACGCCCGCAAAGTGGCGCTGCTGAAGGCGGCCGGCTATAACGCCATCCGCAGTGCCCACAATCCGGCCAGCCAGGCGACCCTGGACGCCGCCGACGCGCTGGGGATGCTGGTCATCGATGAAGCCTTCGACATGTGGGGCAAGAGCAAACGGG